>NZ_ANAH02000063.1 GCF_000335475.2 Cystobacter fuscus DSM 2262
CCCCCCCCCCCTTCCAAATACCCGTTTTTACTGGGTTTCGTCCAGGATGAGCCTTCCGTTGTCGCACCGAGCCGAGGGGACTGGCCCCAGGGACTCCCGTCGCCCATGACGAAATACAACGTGAACTTCGATGTGGAGTCCGTGCTGCGCACCGTGGAGGCGCTGGGCAGGAATCAGCCCGAGGGGACGCTGGAAGAGGAGTCGCTCCGGGTGTGTGCGGCCGCGCTGCTCTTCGTGCGCGAGGACCCGCACAAGCTCGATGAATTCCGGGAGTACTTCCGCAGGCTCACCCCGCCGGCCGTCGAGGGCGTCAAGGTGGACCACGTCTTCGCCACGCGCGAGGCGGCGGAGACCTGGCTCAAGCAGGGAGATGCCCGGGATGGCCAGCGGCTGCGCGTCGCGGGCCAGGGCTTCACCGTCATCGACCTCGGCGCCCGGGGGCTGAAGCTCGTGCGGATGCCGCTGCCCGAGGAGTTGCCGCCCCACAAGCCGTGAGGCGCCCCACCTGTCGAGTCACTCGGCCTTCCGGGGCACCGACCCCGCGCCCACCACGCGGTGTACAGGGTACAGCTCACCCACGGTGATGTCCTTGTCGAGGAACTGCCAGCGGCAGAAGCCGTCGTCGGAGTGGGGCTCGAGCAGGTACACGGCGAGCGTCCCGGCGCGCTGGGCGGTGGGGACGAGCAGCGTGCCCGGGGGGAACTCGCGCGAGGAGCGCTCGGGGGACACGGTGAGCACGGTCTCGAAGCGCACGGGCTTGGGCTTCTGGCTGAGCGGCACCTCGGCCTCACCGGGCGGCGGCACGTTGGCGGCCACGTCGGGGCTGAACGTCTCCTCGCGCCGCGCCACCCGGTAGCTGTCGACCGTGAAGCGCTGGGCGGCCGCGAGGCGCTCGAAGCGGATGCCATGCCCCTCCAGCCGCGAGGCGAGCGACTCGGGCACGAGGTACGCGGACGGCGTGCTCACCGCCTGGGTGGGCACGAAGGTGCGGTGGTGCGGCATGCGCCAGGTGCGCGGGCGCTTGCCCGGGTAGCGCCGCGCGGTGATGCTCGCCTCGTCGAAGGAGTGGATTTCCGCCACGTCGCCGGGCTTCGCGTGGGCGGGGTACTCGAACACCAGCGCCCCCTTCTCATCGCGCGTGGCCACGCCGTAGTTGATGCCCACGAGCGCCGTGACGTCCGGGGACTCGCCGCGCGCGAGGATGCGCTCGCCCTCCGCCTCGGTGATGGCGAGGTAGGAGCTGGCGTTCTTCGCCGCGTCCCGGAACAGCTCGAGCAACCACGCCCGCATCACCGCGCAGCGGCGCGGGAAGTCGATGTAGCTGTACGTCTCGAGCAGCACGTCGATGCGCCCGAGCAGGCCCCGGTAATGGCTGCCAAAGCGCGGGAGCGCGGGATAGGTGTGCCAGCCCGAGCGCGGGTTGCCCTCCTCCTTGAAATTGCCATACCAGAAGCTCTGGAAGTCATGGCGCTTGGACACCGCCGCGGCCACGCGATCGAGCATCACGCGGTTGAAGGAGCGCAGCTCGGAGAAGAGCGGCTCGTTCGAGTGGGACGTGTCATACGTCAGGTCGAAGGCGTGGATGCTGCCGTCGGTGGTGTGGCAGTCGATGAAGACGTGTGGCCACCACTCCTGATGGAGCCTGGCCAGGCAGCGCGTCTCGGGGGCCTCCTGCTTCATGTTGTCGCGGTTGAGGTTCCACCCCTCGCCCGTGTAGCGCGTGCCCACGCCGCCCGGAGGGTTCACCTGCCCCTCGAGCTCGGCCAGGTTGAGCTTGCGGTTGTTCGGGCTGATGCGGTCGTTGCCATCGGGGTTGAAGTTGGGCACCAACACCAGACACAGCTTGTCGAGCAGCTTCTGGCCGAGCTTGGTGAGGGTGAGTTCCCTCGCGAGCGCGAGCACGGACTCCTTGCCCTCGACCTCACCCGCGTGGATGTTGGCCTCGACCATCACGATGACCTTCTTCTGCTTGCGCGCGAGCGCCGGGGTGAAGCAGTTGCGGTCACTCACCACGAGCGCGACCATGGGCTGGCCCTCGCCGCTCTGTCCGAAGTCCACGCGCCGCGCGAGCTTCGTGCGCGCGCAGAGCGCGTCGACGAAGGCGAGCACGTCGGCGTGCCGGGAGGTTTCCTGATAGTTCGTGGCTTCGGCGCGGGTGAGCAACTCTTTCATGGACGGGCATCCGAGCGCTCCGGCCCGGCACCGTCAAGCACTTCCCCCGGGACATCCCCTGGTTCGCGCCGCCAGGCGATGACTCGCAAACCAAACCGGGGCCGCAAGGTCACCAGCGCCTGGGGAACGACGGGGTGTTCTGGCACCAGTTGGAAACGGTAGCGCCGCGCGAGCATCGCCAGACAGAGTTGTCCCTCCAGCAGGGCGAGCCCAC
Organism: Cystobacter fuscus DSM 2262; assembly: GCF_000335475.2. Lineage (NCBI taxonomy): Bacteria > Pseudomonadati > Myxococcota > Myxococcia > Myxococcales > Archangiaceae > Cystobacter > Cystobacter fuscus. The sequence continues at coordinate 2,387 of NZ_ANAH02000063.1, forward strand.
TGCCGATGCACATGCGCTGTCCGGCCCCGAAGGGCAGCCAGGCGAAGCGCGGACGCGTCCCCGCGCGCTCGGGCAGGAAGCGGTCCGGGTCGAAGGAATCTGGACGCTCCCAGAAAGCGGGGTGGCGGTGGATGACATACGGCAACATGACGACGATGGAGCCCCGGGGCAGTGTGTAGCCCCCGAGCACGTCGTCGGCGAGCGCCACCCGGCTGATGAGCCAGGCGGGGGGATAGAGCCTCATGGACTCGTCGAAGACACGCGCCGTGTAGCGCAGGCGGGGCAGGTCCTGGAACGTGGGGGTCCGCTCGCCCACCACGCTCGTCACCTCCTCGACGAGCCGCCGCGCCGCCTCGGGGTGCTGGTGCAAGAGGAGGAAGGTCCACGCGAGCGCGTTGGCGGTGGTCTCGTGCCCCGCCAGCACGAGCGTCATCACCTCGTCGCGCAGCTGCCGGTCACTCATGCCCTCGCCGGTGTCCGCGTCGCGCGCCGCCATGAGCATGGAGAGGAGATCCCCGCTCGCGTCCGTGCGCCGGTGACGCCCGTCGATGATGCCGTAGACGATGCGATCCAACACGCGGATGGCCGAGCGCAGTCGCAGATGTCCCGGCAGGGGCAGCAGCGAGGGCAGCGGCAGCGCGGACAGGACACGCTGGTTGAGTTCCTCCAGCACGGTGGTGACCGCGCGCGCCATGTCGTTCGCGGCGCCGCTCAGATCCGTGCTGAAGAGCACCTGGCCGGTGATGGACAGCACCAGCCGCATCAACTCCGCGCACAGGTCGAAGGGCTCGCCCCGGGCGGCGAGCGCGTCCCAGCGCGGCAGCGATTCCTCGACGAGCCGGGTGATGAGCGTGGCGATGCCCTCCATGCGCTCGCGGTGGAAGGCGGGCTGGGCGAGCCGGCGCTGGCGCTTCCAGAAGTCCCCCTCGCTCAGGAGCAGCCCCTCGCCCAGCACGGGCCGCAGCCGCTGCATCAGCGCGGTCTTCTGGTAGTTCTGCGCGTTGTCCACGAGGACACGTTTCACGTCGTCCGGGTGGCTGAGCTGGTACATGAGCAGGGGACCCATGGGGTAGCGCACCACGTCCCCATAGCGCTCGCGGCCCCGCTGGAAGAGCGTGAGCGGATCGGATCTCCGCTCGGGAAGATTGCCGAGGAGCCAGTGCCCCTTGGGGCCGGGAGGAACGCGGGCGGTGGCGGCGGCGTGTGTCATGGATGTGGTGTTTCCAAGGTGGGGGCTCGGGGGTGCCCTGCGCAAGCGTAGCGGGTCCGCTAAGGTGTCGCGCGTGAGCCCTCCCCGATTCGTTCCTGGATTCGACGCCCCCGACCGTCCGCGTGACTCCGCTCTGCTCTTCGCCGCCCGTGGCTTCGACCTGCTCGTCACGGAGGGCGAGGGCGAGGGCAGCGCGCCGCTGCCCACCGTGGGCCAGCTTCCCTCCCTCGCCACCCAGGCCCTCTTCCTCGGCACGCTCGATGGCGTGGACTGCTACGTCACCGCCCTGCCCAAGGAGACCGAGGCCCCCGCCGGCATGAAGTTCATCCCCGGACGCGCCCTCTACTCGCGAGTGGACGAGGACACCTTCGGCCTCGTTGGCCGCTCGCTGGCGATCGCCGAGTGGGATGTGCTGCACCGCTTCTGCGGACGCTGCGCGCAGCCCACGGTGCTCACGCCGGGCGAGCGCGCGCGCCGCTGCTCCGTGTGCCGCACGCCCTTCTATCCGCGCATCTCCCCCGCGGTCATCGTGCTCATCAGCCGCGGGGACGAGATGCTGCTCGCGCGCAACGCGAGCTTCCCCGATGCCTTCTTCAGCACCCTGGCCGGCTTCGTGGACGTGGGCGAGTCGCTGGAGGAGACGGTGGCGCGCGAGGTGCGCGAGGAGGTGGGTCTGGAGCTGAAGAACCTGCGCTACTTCGGCAGCCAGCCCTGGCCCTTCGGCCGCTCGCTCATGGTGGGCTTCACCGCCGAGTACGCCAGCGGGGAAATCCGCGTGGATGGCCAGGAGATCGCCGAGGCCGGCTGGTTCGGCGTGGACCGGCTGCCCCGCATCCCTCCGCCCCTGAGCATCGCGCGGCGGCTCATCGACTCCCACATCGCCCAGGTGAAGGGCCGCGCCCCCTCGCCTTGAGCCCCCTGCCTCCGGGCGCCCGCCGCGCCGCCCGGGGGGCGGGCCCAGCGCGTGGGCCAGCTCCGCGCTTGCATCGCCCGCGCGGGTGGGGTTGAAGCGATTGTCCCCCTGGATTTTCGCCCATGCCCCTCGCGCGTCCCCACATCGAGCCCCGTCGTGTTCCCACCGCTGACTCGCTGGTGGTCAAGGAGATCTACCTCTCGGTGCAGGGCGAGTCCTCGCACGCGGGACTGCTGTGCTCCTTCGTGCGGCTCACCGGCTGTCACCTGCGCTGCAGCTACTGCGACAGCGAGTTCGCCTTCCATGGCGGCCAGCGCCGCAAGATCTCCGAGGTGGTGGACGAGGTGAAGGCGCTCGGCTCGCCGCGCGTGGAGGTGACGGGAGGCGAGCCCTTGTTGCAGCCCGGGGTGTATCCGCTGATGGAGCAGTTGCTCGCCTCTGGCATGACCGTGCTCCTGGAGACGAGTGGCGCCATCGACGTGCGGCTCGTGCCCCCCGCGGTGCACAAGATCGTGGACATGAAGACGCCCTCCTCGGGCGAGAGCGATCGCAATGACTACCGCAACCTCGAGTCGATGAACGCCAACGACGAGCTCAAGTTCGTCATCGGCAGCCGCGAGGACTACGAGTGGAGCAAGCGGCTCATCACCGAGCACCGGCTGCTGGACAAGCCCTACGAACTGCTCTTCTCCACCGTGCACGGGAAGATCACCACGAAGGACCTGGCCGAGTGGGTCATCGCGGACCGGTTGCCGGTGCGCTTCCAGCTTCAGATGCACAAGTACATCTGGGATCCGAACGAGCGCGGGGTGTGACGGCCGAGCCCCCTCGGGACATGTCGAGGGGCTCCGGGGGGGAGCACGGGCGCCACGTGCGCGGGGCGGCTCAGAAGGGCGAGGGCGGAGGCGGACGCACCATCACCTGCTCCAGGGCATGGGCGCCGAGCCCCAGGAAGACGGCGGTGAGCAGGGTGCTGCCGAAGAAGCCCGCGAGGATGAGGTTCTTGCGCGAGTGCTCGAACTGGCTGAAGGCATACACGGGCAGGTAGAATGGCACCAGGAGCACCATCATCCCCGTGCCCAGGCTGCGGCGGAACGCATGGACGAGCAGGAAGAGGGCACACACGAACGTGATGACCCCGAACAGGGCGGCGAGCGGAAGGAGCGGCACGGGTTTCCAAATAACACGCGCGCCGCCCCGTGCTAAAGGACGCTTCCCCGTCTCCTGACCGAGGTTCCTGGATGATCGCCGCCCTCAAGACACTGCTCACCTTCATCCTGGCGGGAGCCTTCGGGGGACTGGCCACCGCGTCGTGGCTGGGACCCAAGTGGCTCGAGTGGGACAACACCACCCGCATCCAGGCGACCCAGACGATGTGCAACCTGCCCGAGGTCATCCGCAACGTCACCGCGCAGCTGCTCGGCTACCAGTTCACCGGCACCGGCGTGGGCGCGGGCGCCGGACTCCTGCTGGGCATCGTCTTCCTGGTGATGCGCTCGAGGAAGCAGAAGACGCTCCAGGTGCCGCCCGCCGCGCCGCCGCCCGCCGCGCCGCCGCCGCCCTCCGCCACGGCCTGAGCGCGCCTCCGCCCCCCACCCGGGCTCACCGCCCGGAGCCCGTGTCCCTGACGCCGCTTCGCATCCAGGCGTCCCAGGGAAGGGGCTCGGCGATGTGCTCGACGAGGAAGTCGACGAGGGTGCGCACCTTGGGCGAGAGATAGCGCCGGCTCGGATAGACGGCGTAGAGGGTGAGGGGCGACACCGGGTAGTCCGGCAGCAGCCGCACGAGGCGGCCTTGCCGCAGATCCTCGCCCACCAGGAAGGTGGGCTCCAGGATGATGCCCCGTCCCGCCACCGCCGCCGCGCGCAGGGAGTCCCCGTTGTTGGTGGCGAGCCGGCCCTGGACGGATACCCGGAGGGGCCCCGCGGGTCCCTCGAACTCCCAGACGCCGCGCAGCGCGTCGTACGTGTAGCACAGGCACTCGTGGTGACGGAGCTCCTCCGGCGCGCGGGGCACCCCATGGCGCTCGAGGTAGGAGGGCGCCGCGCAGGCCACCAGGCGCGCCTGGGCCAACGGCCGGGCCACCAGCGTCGTCTTCAGCTCCTGGGTGATGCGCAGGGCCAGGTCATAGCCCTCCTCCACCAGGTCCACCATGCGGTCGGACAGCGACAGCTCCAGCTTCACCTCCGGGTAGCGCTCCATGTAGTCCAGGAACAGCGGCGTGAGGTGCTGGACGCCAAAGGACACCGGCGCCGCCACCCGCAGCAGCCCCTGGGGCCGCCCCGCCGCCGAGGAGATGGTCAGCTCCGCCTCGTCCAGGTCGTTGAGGATCTGCGCGCAGCGCTCGTAGTAGCTCCGCCCGCTGTCGGTGAGGTACAGCCTGCGCGTCGTGCGATGCAGCAGCCTCACCCCCAGCCGCGCCTCCAGCTCGGCCACCTGCCGCGACGCCGCCGTGGCCGAGATGCCCAGCCGCTCCGCCGCCCGCGAGAAGCCTTCCAGCTCCACCACCTTCGCGAACACCCTCATCGCCTGAAAGACATCCATCCACTCATTATCCCGCTTCTCGGGATAATGATTTTACCAGAACCCCATTTTTCACCTCCCAGCAGGGGTGTATCGATTCAGCGAGCCGCCGTTGTTCGCTGGCCCAGCCCCCACCCCCGCGAGGAGTCGATCATGCAAGAAGCCCTGGGACACCTGGACGCCCTGTCGCGCGAACTCGAGGGGCACGCCATCTACCGTTGGATTGGCGACTCGCACCTGAGGGACACGCGGCGGCACTACGACTGCTTCATTCCCCTGCTCGGCTTCGTGATGTCCTTTCCCTTCTACAACGAGCGTTATCTCGCTTTCCGCAAGAATGAGAAGGAGTCGGAGCAGGACGCGAAGCTCAAGGACGCCATCAACCACCACGCCCTCGAGGACCGCACGCACGCGCGGCTCTTCCTGGCGGACTTCCGCCGGCTGGAGCTGGACGAGCTGTGGGGCACCCAGCGCGCCAGCTCGCTGATGTGGGCGTTGTGGACGTCACCCATGCTCGACCCGGGACGCGCCGTGGAGAGCCAGCGCATCCAGGAGATTGTCGGCGCCGAGGCGGCGGTGCCCGCCTACCGCTACCTGCACGTGGAGCAGCTCGAGCAGGATGGCCACCTGCTCTTCTCCGCCACGACGAGCCAGGCGCTGCAGGTGAGGCAGCAGACGGGCATCACCCCGGTCTACTTCGGCATGCACCACCTGGAGCGGGAGTCGGGAGACGTGGGCGCCGCGAAGTCCGAGCTGGTGACGTTCTCGGCCGAGCAGCGCGAGCGGGCCCTGCGGCTGGTGGAGCGCAAGCACGCGCTGTCGGTGGAGATGAACGACTTCATGCACCGCTTCGTCCAGACGGCGGAGGAGGCCGGAGGGCCGGGGCCGCTGCTGACGCGCGAGCGGCACGAGCGCATGCGGCTCGTTCGCGAGCAGCTGGACGCGTACCAGACCGGCCGGCTTCCGGCGCCGACGTGGAACCCCCGGCCCGACAGTTTCACCGAGCAGGGAGACCTCATCGCCGCCTGGCACCGCCACCACGCCGACTTCGTGGGCCACCCCATTTCCGCGATGATGCGCGAGGCACGGGGCAAGGAAGCGCTCTTCATGCTGCGCTGCGCGGCGCTGCTGTTCGCCCCCCGTATCAACGCGCTGCATACCTTCTACCTCCAGGACTGCCAGGTGCGGGAGCCCGCCACGGGGCCCGGCACCCCCACGGTGGACTTCCTGCGCCGCACGTTCTCCACCGAGGCCGAGCTGTTCCTGCATGACTGGGAGGTGCTGGACATGGATGCCCGCATCCCCTGGACGCCCGCGGAGCTGCTCGAGTGGTGGTTCTTCGACAAGACGTATGGCCGGCCGGAGATGGAGGCCCTGCACGAGTTCCGGCGCGAGACGCTGCGCCATCCGAACGATCCCCTGCTCAAGTACTGGGCCCTCATGTCCGTGCACTTCATGTCGCGCGCCTTCTTCGGCAACCTGCGCGTGCTCACGGAGCGCTTCGCGGCGGACCACCCGACGAGCCCTCCCCTCATCTACCTCGAGGGCACGCACCACCTGCTCTACGGACAGATGGAGCGCGACTGGCGGGAGCCCACCTGCCCCACCTCGCTCGCGCACCTGCCGGCGGACTACGCGCAGCGGCGCGCGGTGCTGCGGATGATGGACGCGTTCGCCACGTACGGCCACCAGCAGTTCGACCACCTGGCGCGGGCGCTGAGCACGGACCGGGAGCACTTCGCCTTCCTGCTCGACGAGGCGGAGGAGAGGGCCTCGCAATGAAGACCCGGATCACCCAGCAGTACGGACTGGACGTCCCCATCATCAGCGCCGGCATGGCCTTCCTGGCGGGGCCCGCCCTCGCGGCCGCGGTGAGCCGCGCGGGCGGACTGGGCACACTGGGCGGGGCGATGCTGCCGCCGCCCGCCCTGGGCGCCATGGTGCGCGCCACCCGGGAGCTGACCGCGCGCCCCTTCGGCGTGGACCTGATCGGCGACTTCGTGGAGGACGCCCACATCGAGGTGCTCGCCGAGGAGCGGGTGGCGGTGGTGGTGTTCTTCTGGACCCCGCCCCGGCGCGCGCACGTGGAGCGGCTGCGCGGCGCGGGCACGCGGGTGTGGATCCAGGTGGGCTCGGTGGCGGAGGCGCGCGAGGCGGCGGCCCTGGGCGCCGACGCGATCATCGCGCAGGGGGCGGAGGCGGGCGGACACAACCGCGCGGAGGCGAGCACCTTCGCGCTGCTGCCGGCGGTACGCGCGGCGGTGGCGCCGCTGCCGGTGATCGCCGCCGGGGGAATCGTGGATGGCCGCGGGCTGGTGGCGGCGCTGGCGCTCGGGGCGGAGGCGGTGTGGTGTGGCACCCGCTTCCTGGCCAGCGTGGAGGCCCAGGCCCATGACGAGTACAAGCGCCGGGTGCTGGCCGCGGGCGTGGGTGACACGGTGCGCACCACGCTCTTCGGCCCCGAGTGGCCCGGCCAGGCCATGCGCGTGCTGCGCAACCGCGCGGCGCGCGAGTGGGCCGGCCGGGAAGCCGAGGCCCTGGCGCTGCCGCCCTCCGAGCCCATCGGCCACACGCTGCTGGGAGACCAGCGCGTGCCCCTGCCCCGCTTCTCCGCGCTCCTGCCCACCGTGCACACCGAGGGCGACTTCGAGCAGATGGGCCTGACGGTGGGGGAGGCGTGCGGCAACGTGCACGAGCTGCGCCCGGCCGCCGAGCTCGTCGCGAGCATGGCGGCGGAGGCCCGCGAGGTGCTCGCCACGCTCGGCCAGGGCGTGGGCGGCTGAGGCCCCTCAGGCCGCGGGCAGCTCCACGATGAAGCGCGCGCCGCCCTCGGAGCGGTTCTCCGCGCGCAGCGTGCCGCCAAAGGACTCCACGTACTGCCGCGACAGCGCGAGCCCCAGCCCCGTGCCCTTGCCCGGCGCCTTCGTGGTGAAGAAGCTCGTGAACAGCCGCGAGAGGTGCTCGGTCCGGATGCCGGGCCCGTTGTCCTCCACCAGCACCCGCACCCGCTCCTCGTCCACCTGCACCCGCAGCGCCACGCGCCCGTCGGGCACCTTCGCCTCCTCGATGGCGTCCGCCGCGTTGAGCAACAGGTTGAGCAGCACCTGCCCCAGCCGGCGCGGCTCGGCCCGCGCCCACGGCGTCTCCGGCACCTCCACCGCCAGGCGCACCAGGGTCTTGAGCCGCACCGACGCCAGCCGCACGCTCGTGTCGATGACCGGCCCCAGGTCGCACGGACTCACGGGCGCGGGCTCCTCCGAGCGCGACAGCGCCGTGAGATCCTTCACGATCTGATGGATGCGCTCCACGCCGTGCATCGTCTCCTGGAGCGCGACGGCGTATTCGGGGTCGCTCGCGCCCTCCGTGGGCCGGGCCTCCTCCTGGAGGAAGCGCAGGTTGGCCTGGATGTAGGCCAGGGGGTTGCGCACCTCGTGGGCCACGCCCGCCGCCAACTGCCCCAGCTGCGCCATCTGCTCGGCGCGCAGCGCCCGCTCGTTGGACTCGTCGAGCGCCCGCCGCACCAGCTTCTGCTCCGCCGCGGCCTTCGCCCGCTCGAGCAACAACCGCTGGTAGAAGAAGGTGAGCTGGATGCCCATCGACTCCACGATCAGCATCGGCATCCACGACAGGAAGCGCTCCTGGGGCGCGCCTCCCGCCCACAGCATCGCGCCCGCCACCAGCAGCATCAGCAGGGTACTTGCCGCCCCATGCCATAGGCCCCTGCCCATCAGCAGGGTGACCGCGGGCATCAGACACAGCCAGTGGAAGATGGGGCTGTTCAAGCCCCCCAGCCGGTAGATGATCAGGCCGAAGAACACGTTGGGCAGGATCATCCCGGAGAGGATCCGCAGCACCGAGCGCCACGCCGGGCCCACCTGGGGCAGCAGCCAGCCCGACAGCACCGTCAGTCCCGCCCACACGAAGCGCAGCGCCAGCGTGTCCCAGGTTGGCCGGAGTACCGACAACATGTCGGCACTCCAGAACAACACCCACGTCAAGGAGGCCGCGTAGAACAGGCGCTGCTCGTCCGCGAGCCGCGCCTCTTGAGCATGGGTCTCGGGCTCCAGCACACCCGGAGTAGACCCTTCGAACGCCGATCGCATGTGCATCCCATGACGCCCAATTTTCCCGGGAGAGGAACGCGTCGGGACGCAAAGTCACATGACCAGGGGTCAGGTCTAATTGGACCCGGGGTCATCTGACGCTTGGTGAACAAGGCTCAACTTCGCGGCGCGAGACAGGCGCTTGAGCGCCGCTTCCCGGCGCAGGGCGGCGCCCCGGTCCACCGCGGGCTCGCTCCACACGAGCTTCACCGGCAAGCGCGCCCGGGTGTAGGCGGCGCCCCGACCCCGGTTGTGGGTGGCCAGACGGCGCTCCAGGTGGTTGGTCGCCCCCGTGTAGAGCGTCCCATCCCGACAGCACACCATGTAGACGAACCAGGCTCCGGACACGACGCCGGGGAGCATAGCGCACGCGCCTTCCCACCTGACCGCCCACTTTTCCCACCCGGTGGCTCACCGGGGCACCAGTCGGGGTCCGGGCGGGCAGGGGGCCTCGCACGCCGCCATCACCAACGACACCGGTAGGAGAGGGTCCACCTCCCACGCCGACATCACATGCTCCCGGCTGAGCAGCCCCACCATCCGCCCCGCCGCTCCCAGCACGGGCAGCAACCGGACACGGTAGCGATCCATCACTCCCAAGGCCCTCAAGAGGGTATCCGTGGGTTCCAGAGCGACCCGCATGGGGGACAACTTTTCCGCAAAGCTCGGCTTTTGCCGCATCTACCTGCCTCCCGGTTTGAATGGGTGGGATACCCTGCAACCTCCTTGCCGATTGGGGGGATTGTGTAATTTTCCACGGAGCCCACACTGGAAGGGCGTTAGACTTCCCAGGTGACGAACCGAAACGGACCCAGGCTGACGAAGATGGCCGACCTGTTCTCGCGCGCGGTGAATCGCGAGGGAGAAGGGTTGCTCACACTGCCCTTCAGGCCGGACGAGCTGTACCGGGTGCCCACGGACGACGGGGCCGCGGTGGCGCTGGGCCGCTACCACGCCCGGGGCGAGCGCCGCTGGGCCGAGCCCGTCATCCTGTGCCATGGACTGGGCGTCAACCGCTTCCACATGGACTTCGACGAGCGCTACAGCCTGGCGCGCTACCTGGCCCGGGCCGGCTTCGAGACGTGGGTGATGGAGCTGCGCGGCCGGGGGCTGGCGGGCCCCTGCGGGGAGTTCTCCTTCGATGATCTCGCCGAGCACGACGTGCGCTGCGCGGTGCGAACCGTGCTGTCCACCGGGGCCAAGGAAGTTCTCTGGGTGGGACATTCCAAGGGAGGGCTGACGCTCTACGGCCACCTGGCGCGAAACCCGCAGGTGCCCGTGCGCGCCGCAGTGGCGATCGGCAGCCCCTTCACCTTCGCGGTGCAGCCGGGTCTCAAGCAATTCATCCAGCGCATCGAGCCGCTCTTGCGGCTCAAGTCCATTCCCGTGCGCCGCATCACCGGCATCGCCCTGTTCGGCGCGCCCCCGGGGCCCCTCACCCGCTACATGATGCTGGCGGACAACATGGACCCGGACGTGGTGCGCCGGTGCCTGGCCAACATGCCCTCGGACATCTCCGGCGGGGTGGTGCGCCAGTTCGCCCAGTGGATCACCACCGACTCCTTCTGCATGGCGGACGGCACCTGCTACCGCAAGCCCCTGGCCGGGGCGAAGCTGCCGGTGATGCTGCTGGCCGGAAGCAAGGATCTGCTCGCCCCGCCGCTCGCCGTGGCGCGCGCCCAGGAGCACCTGGGCGGCCCGGTGAAGCTGGTGGTGGCCGGGCGGGGGCATGGCTTCGCCGAGGACTACGGGCACGCGGACCTGGTGCTCGGACGCCGGGCCCCGGACGAAATCTTCCCCCTGGTGGAAGCGTTCCTGTCGACACACGCGACCCGGGTATGAGGGCCGGAACCGGACCGTGACAGGGGCCGGAAGGGCCGCCCCGTTGTCCCCTCCTCCCGGGCGTGCTACCCACCCGGAACCCCTTCCATGTCCCCCGCCCTCCGCCTCTCCACCCTCGCCGTGCTGGCCTTCTCCGTGCTGGCCCTCGTGGGCTGCGAGCGGAGTCCCGCTCCAGGCCAGGCCCGGGTGGACCTGCGCCATACCCGCGCGCCCGGCGGCACGCCCGTCGTCTCCTGGGCCGGAGACCGGGTGACGGCCGAGGAGCTGCGCCAGCGCCTGGAGGAGATGAGCCCCGCGCAGCGCGAGCGCTACCAGACCCTGGAGCGCAAGCGCGAGTACGTCGAGGGCCTCGCGCGCTATGAGTTGCTCGTCCAGGAGGCGCTCGCGCGCGGGTTGCAGGACGACCCCGAGGTGGTGGCGGCCACCAAGCGGGCGCTCGTGTCCCGGCTCATGCGCGCGCGGCTCGACGACGCCCTCCCCCCCGTGTCCGAGGCCCAGCTCGCCGACGCCTACGCCCGCCACCGCGAGGACTACGTGCGCCCGGAGCAGGTGCGGCTCTCCCACCTCTTCCTCGCGGCCCCCCGCTCGGACGCGGCCCGGGTGGCCCCCGCGCGCGAGACGGCCGGGAAGCTGCTCGCCGAGGCCCGCGCGCTGCCGCCCACGGACTTCGCCGCCTTCGGACGGCTCGCGCGCGCGCACAGCGAGGAGCCGCGCACCCAGCCCCTGGATGGGGACCTGCGCTACCGCTCGCTCGAGGAGCTCGCGCGGGACTTCGGGCCCGAGCTGGCCGAGGCCGCGCGCCTGCTCGTGCCCACCGGCCCGGGGACGCTCAGCGGCGTGGTCCAGACGGACACCGGACTGCACGTGCTCCAGCTCACCGGCCACCAACCGGCGTTGAACCAGACGCTCGAGGACGTGCGCACCGCCCTGTCCGGCCGGCTCGCCCAGGAGCAGCGCGCCCGCGCCTGGACGGAGTGGCTCTCCGAGCTCGAGCAACGCGCGGCCCTCGCGGTGGACGCCGCCGCGCTCGCGCGGGTGCACGTGGACCTGAACGCCCCCGTGCGGCCCGCGAGCGGCCCCGCCCCCGGTACCCTTCCCGCCCCCTTCCCGTCCGTCCAGGTGACGCCGCCATGACTCTCCCGAGCCGCCTCCCCCTCCGCCCGGCCCTCCTGCGTGCTCCCCGTCTGCTCGCCACCACCCTGGCGCTCGCCGTGGGACTCGCCGGCTGCACCCAGAAGGACAAGGAGGAGCCGGACGCGCTCGCGGTGGCCACCGTCAACGGCGAGGTCATCTCCCGCGCCGACTTCGAGCGCGAGCTGGAGCGGGAGTTCATCGCCACGAGCTCCGAGTCCGGCCAGCAGCCCTCGCCCGAGGAGGTGGAGCCCTACAAGCGCGCGCTGCTCGACACGCTCATCTCCCGCACGGTGCTCCTGCAGGAGGCGCGCGCCCACAACATCACCGTGACGCCCGACGAGGTGGACCGGGGCGTGCTCCGCCTGTCGAGCGACTACCCCACGGGCAACTTCAACGACGTGCTCGCCGAGGGCCAGCTGTCCATGGCGGAGCTCAAGAAGAACGAGGCCGCGCGCCTCACCATCGAGAAGCTCTTCACCAACGAGGTGTACACCCGCGTGGCGGTGACGGAGGAGGAGCTGCGCGACACCTATGCCCAGCACGAGGCGGAGTACTCCTCGCCCGAGCAGGTGCGCGCCGCGCAGATCGTCGTGAAGACCATGGAGGAGGCGCGGCGGCTGCAAGTCCAGCTCAAGGCGGGCAAGAAGTTCGCGGACCTGGCGCGCAAGTACTCGCTGAGCGCGGACGCGAAGGTGGGCGGAGACCTGGGCTTCTTCCCCCGCGGGCAGATGCCCCCCGCGTTCGACGAGGTGGTGTTCTCGCTCGCGCCGGGCCAGGTGTCGGACGTGGTGGAGACGGAATACGGCTACCACCTGTTCCGCGTGCTGGAGAAGAAGCCGGGGCGCAAGCTGGAGTTCGTCGAGGTGCGCACCCAGGTGGAAACGAAGCTCCTCGCGCAGCGGCGCGCGGAGGCGCAGGCGAAGTACGAACAGGAATTGCGGAGCAAGGCCCAGGTGTGGGTGAACGAGCCCACACTGCAGGCCATTCGCGGCCGTCCCGTCACCCAGAAGACGACCGAGCCCTGAGGGCCCCCGCGAAGGCTCCCCACGAGAAGACGCACGGAGGACAGGCGATGAAGAAGTGGCTTGGAACGATGGTGGCGGTGCTGCTGCTCAATGGCGCGGCGGCGCGCGCGGAGCTGGTGGATCGCGTGGCGGCGGTGGTCAATCGCGACATCATCACCCAGTCCGAGGTGGAGAAGCGCGCGGCGCCGGAGCTGGCGCGGCTGGCGGGCGAGCGCGACTCGCAGAAGCGCGCCGAGGCCCGCTCGGTGGTGATGAAGAAGGCCCTGGACTCCCTCATCGGCGAGAAGCTGATGGAGGAGCAGATCCGCGAGCTGGGCCTGGGCGTGACGGACGCGGAGCTGGAAGCGGCGGTCGCGGACGTGAAGCGGCAGAACAACATCTCCGACGACGCCCAGTTCAACCAGCTGCTCTCCGGCGAGGGCTTCAACGTCGCGACGTACAAGGAGTTCCTGCGCAAGCAGATGTCGCGCATGAAGCTCGTGCAGATGAAGGTCAGCTCCAAGGTGAAGGTGTCCGAGGAGGACCTCAAGGCGGCCTACACCCAGTACGCGAAGATGGAGTCGGGTGACGCCGAGGTGCACGCGCGGCACATCCTCGTGCAGGTGGACGCCAAGGCGACGCCCGCGCAGGTGGAGGCGGCGCGCGTCAAGGCGGTGGCCCTGGCCGAGCAGGCGCGCAAGCCGGGCGTGGACTTCGCGCAACTGGCGCGCGAGAAGAGCGAGGGCCCGAGCGCGTCCGACGGCGGCGACCTGGGCTTCTTCCGGCGCGGGGTGATGGTGCCCGCCTTCGAGCGCGTGGCCTTCACGCTCGGAGAGGGCGAGGTGAGCGAGCCGGTGCGCACCCAGTTCGGCTGGCACGTGCTCAAGGTCGAGGAGAAGCGCGCCGTGGACGTGCCCGCCTTCGAGACGGTGAAGCAGGAGCTGGAGACGCGGCTCAAGATGCAGAAGACGGAGAAGTACGTGGAGCAGTACGTGCAGGAGCTGCGGCAGAAGGCCTCCGTGGAGACGAAGATCTGAGCGCCCGGGCCGACAGTCCCCCCGAGGGCGCGCGTCCCGTCGTCGGCATCTCGCTCGGGGACGTGTCGGGCATCGGCCCGGAGGTGACCGCGGCGGCGCTCGCGCTGCCCCGGGTGCGCCGCGCGCTGGTGCCCGTGGTGTTCGGCGACGGGCCGACGCTCGAGCGCTTCGCCCTCTTCGGCACGTACGCGCGCGCCACGCCCCAGACGCTGGAGCGGCCGTCACGGCCCACGGTGTGCGTGGTGACTCGGCTCGGGGAGAAGGATCGCCAGCCCGGCAAACCCACGCGCCAGGGCGGAAAGGCCCAGTACGCCTACATCCAGGCGGCCATCGAGGCGGCGCGCGCGGGACGGGTGGACGCGCTGTGCACGGCGCCGGTGTCCAAGGAAGGCATCTCCCGCGCGGGCATCCCCTTCATGGGCCACACGGAGGTGCTGGCGGAGGCGTTCGGCCGCGAGGTGCTCATGCTCATGGATGGTCCGCGCGTGCGCGTGGCGCTGGCGACCAACCACGTGCCCCTGGCGGACGTGCCCCGGCTGCTCACGGTGGAGCGGCTGGTGGCGCAGCTGCGGCTGTTGTCCACGAGCCTCGCGCCCGTGGTGGGCCACGCGCCGCGCATCGGCGTGCTGAGCTTCAACCCCCACGCGGGCGAAGGCGGCCTGCTCGGACGCGAGGAGGTGGACATCATCACCCCCGCCATCAAGCTCGCGCGCCGGCAGCGCCTGGACGTGCACGGCCCCCTGGCGGCGGATGGGCTCTTCGCCCACGTGGAGCACTTCCCCTATGACGTGGTGCTCGCCATGTACCACGACCAGGGCCTCATCCCCGCCAAGGCCCTGGACTTCGAGCGCACGGTGAACGTGACGCTCGGCCTGCCCGTGCCGCGCACGTCGCCGGACCACGGCACCGCCCACGACATCGCCGGCAAGGGTCAGGCCAACAGCGTGCCCATGGTGGAAGCGCTGCTCAAGGCCGCCCGACTCGCTCCCCCTGGAAGAAGCGCTCCAGCGCGCGCAGCACGTCCCGGTCGGACATGAGCGCCACGTGCTCGGCGGCGCTGTCCAGGCGCTGATAGGGGATGGACAGCACCGGCAGCGCGCTCGAGCTCAGCACGGCGCCGTCCCCATCCGCGCTCGGCTCGTTCTTCAAGTCGAGCCGTCCCTCCACCACCCGCACCCCGCTCGTCGAGGGATTCCCCGTGCCCACCACCACGAGCGTCTCGAAGGGAGGCGGGGGCGGCGCCTCGCGGGGCGCGAGCGACTCGTGCAGCTCCCGGTTCGCCTGGAGCATGCGCACGAGCTGCGCGCGGTAGGCCTCGTTCTCGCGCAGCGCGGGGTCCGCGAACGGGCCCCACCCGCGCGTCCACCAGCTCTCGGGCTCGAGGAGATTCCACGCCACGGGCCGGCCGCTCGCGTCCACGAAGACGTCACCGCTCGGCGTCAGCAGCTGGAACACGGAGGCGAAGGAGAAGAGGGCCTCGGGTGGCAGCAGGGCCCGGTTGCGCACCGTCTCCGTCCCCAGCAGCAGGTCATCGAAGAGGCCCGGGCCCCCCTGGAAGGGCGTGCCGATGAAGACCACGCGCTTGACCGCCGCCGCTCCCGCCCAGGGACGCCCGCTGCCCGCCGCGCCCCCGTGCAGCAGACACCGCATCGTCACCAGTCCGCCCATGCTGTGGGCGACGATGTTCACCTCGCGCTTGCCCTGCGCCACGAGCTGCTCGATGCGCGCGCACAGCTCGTCCGCGCTCCGCCGCACGTCCTGGCGCCAGTCGTAGGAGAAGGCAACGAGGCCCGGGAAGTGCTCGCGGCCGTACTCGAGGAACGAGCCATACGCGTCCACCGAGTAGAAGGGCACGGCGATGCGGGTGACGGGGCCCGCTGGCCGCAGGGGGCCGTAGGATGGCACCGGCCGCTGTCCTGGAAATGGCAGGGCGAGCGAGCGCTCTCCCCGGGAGAGGGCCTGGCCCGCGGTAATCCAGGCCCGCTCGGGCTCGGGCGCGTCGGTGTCGAGGAAACTGCCCCGGTAGCCGGGAACGAGAATCGTGACGGTGTCTCCCGTCGGAGGAGGAACGGTGACCTGGGTGGCCGCACAGCCCGCGAGCGACAGGCCCAGCACCAGCCACGAAAGACGGAGAAGAAAACGGGTCATGGCGCAAGAGCTTCCCGGAGCCCCCAGGGCACAGCAAGGGTCTCGCCCCGACACCGAGCAGCCGAGCATGCCGTGACCCCCAGACCGCGGGCCGTTGGCTGACGGATTCGCGGAGTCATCCGCAACTTGGACACCAGGAGGCACCACATGGTGAACGACCCAATGGAGAAGCTGCACCAGCGGGAGCGGGAACAGGAGCGGCGCCGTCTGCGGGAGCAGGAGGCCAAGGATCTGGAAGTGGAAACGCGGCATGGGCCGCGTCCCCTGGAGGGCTTCGCGGGCGGGCACACCACGTGGGCGAGTCAACAGGACGATCGCGCCGCCGCGCAGGAGTACGAGCTGAATCCGGACGAGAGGGCGCCCTTCAGCATGGAGGAGCAGTTGCCCCAGGTGCCGGCTCCGGATGATGAATCCCGGTGACGTTCGCGCGAAGGGGCTGTGACGGACAGTATGACTGGGGGGGGCGTGACTTGAAGCGCCGTTCCGGTTCGGGGTACCCAGGAGGGGCGGTCTTCCTCCAGGCGAGCCCATGCGCACTCCTCCGCGTCTCCCTTTCCGCCTCTCGCTGCTGCTCTCCCTGCTGTGTCCGCTGCTCGCCGGGGCACAGCAGTTACGGTTCACCACCCTGGACATCGGCCAGGGGGATTCGGCGGTGCTCGTCGCGCCGGGAGGCTGCGCGGTGCTGTTCGACGGAGGCCCCACCGGCTCGGGCAACACCATCAAGGCCTACCTCAAGCAACTGGGGGTGACGCGCATCGACATGGCCTTCGTCTCGCACATGCACGCCGACCACATGGGCGGTATCGACGAGGTGGACGTGGGCACCGACGCCGTCCCCATCACCGCCGTGTACGACCATGGCGGCTCGTATGACTCGAAGACCTTCACGGACTACGACACCCACTTCGCGGGCCGCCGCATCACGGCGCACCAGGGAGATACCTTCTCGCTCTGCGGACAGGTGACGCTCCGGGTGCTCGCGAGCAATGGCAATGGCGTCCCCCTCCCCAGCGATGAAGAGAACGCCAGGTCCGTGGTGGTGAAGGTGACCTACGGCGACTTCGACGCGCTGGTGGGCGGCGATCTCACCGCCACTCCCGACGACATCGAATCCACCCTGCTCGAGCAGGTGGGAGAGCTCGAGCTGTACAAGGTGCATCACCACGGCTCGCGCTACTCGTCCGGCAACGCGTTCCTGGACAAGACCGTGCCCCTAGTGTCCTTCATCTCCGTGGGTCGGGACAACACCTATGGCCATCCCACGCGCGAGTGCCTGGATCGGCTGACGGCGCACCACTCGGACATCTGGCAGACGGAGGATCCCGCCACCAACCTGGAGCGCGGCCACATCCAACTGCGCTCGCAGGATGGCACCACCTTCGTGGTGGAGCAGGGCGCGCGGAGCGTCTCGTACACCTCCCGCGGCACGCAGCCGCCGGGACCGGACACCGAGCGCCCCACTCCGCCCCGCTCCCTGGCGGGCAGCGCCGCTCCCGACTCCATCGAGCTGAGTTGGATTCCCTCCCTGGACAACGTGGGGGTGGCGGGCTACCGGGTGTACCGCAGCGTGTATGCAACCACCGGCTACCGGCTGGCCGGGACGATGACCACGCCCGGCTTCGTGGACCTGGGCCTCGCTCCGGGCAACACGTACGTCTACCAGGTGCTGGCCTTCGATGCCGCGGGCAACTCGAGCATGCCCGCGTCCCTCACGCTGCGCACGCCCGCGCCCCGCGTCACCCTCACCAGCCCCGACGGAGGCGAGCGCTGGGTGCGCGGCTCCACCCGCACCCTCACCTGGATCGCCCTCGGCTACACCCGCGTGAACCTGGACTTCACCGCCGACAATGGCGTCACCTGGACGCGCATCGCCACCAACCTGGACGCCAGCACGGGGAGCTACGCCTGGAAGGTGCCCGACTCGCTCACGACGTGGGCACGCGTGCGCATCCGGGACGTGGACGGGAAGAGCTCCGACGTGAGCACCGGTCCCTTCTCCATCACCGAGCCCCCTCCGCGCGTCATCTTCAATGAGATCCTCGCCAATGAGCCCGGCTCGGCCACCAGCGGCGAATTCGTGGAGTTGGTGAACACGGAGAGCACCTCCGTGGACATCAGCGGCTGGGTGCTCATGGATGCCACCGCCGTGCGGCACGTCTTCCCCGCCAACACGGTGCTCGGCGCGGGCAAGGCCATCGTGGTGTTCAGCGGCTCCGGCGGAATCCCCCCGGGCACGCCCAACGCGGTGGCCGCCTCCACGGGCACCCTCAGCCTCAACAATGGCGGAGATACGGTGACGCTGTTGACCTCCACCGCCTCGAGCGCGGAGACCGTCAACGCGTACACCTACAGCGGGACCCAGGCCTCGAAGGACGGCGTGTCGATCAACCGCGACCCCGATGCGACGAGCACCGGGAGCTTCGTGTTCCACACGGCCCTGTCCCCGCTCGGGGCGTCACCGGGCACACGTGCGGATGGAAGCGCGTTCTGAAAAAAGAGCGTGTCCAACACGGGCTCACCCTCGCCCGCCTGACCACCATTCCCACCCATCGACCGGCACACCCTACTCGTCCATGCCGGGCACGCATCTGAAAATTAGGAACGCGCACCGGGAACACCACCCCCCGGTGTCCGCGCCCGGTGGCCCGGCGAGCGGGGAGCCAGACACCGGGCGAAAGCGTCAGTCCTCGAGCTGGGACTCGAACACCAGTTCGCCCCGGAGCGTGAAGACGAGGCCCGTGCCGAGCTCGCCCTCCTCGTCGTCCCGGCCCACCTCCAGCTCCTCGCGCTCCTCGTCCCACTGGCCCATGTAGTACTCGCCGCCCGCCGCCATCCACGCCCGGCCGTCCGCGACGACCGTCTCCACGCTGTCGCCCTTGTCACTGGTGGCGCGGTGCACGGTCCACTCCACGCCATCCTCCTTGAGGTTCTCCACCACCTCGACGAGCTCCTCGTCCTGGGGCTGGGCGCCCTCCTTCGCGGGCTCCTGCTTCCACTTGCGCTCGTCCGGCTTGGGCTTCTGCGCCGTCCACGCGCGCACCAGCTCGCGCATCGCCTGCTCGGCCTTCTCCCGCTGTGCCTTCATGTTCGCGGGCAGTCCCACCTCGTCCAGCGCCATCAGCGCCGTCTCCAGTTGGATCGCCTTGAGGGCCCACTCGTTCATCGCCGTGTTCAGCATCGCCAATCTCCTCGGGCCCCGTGCGGCCCACCCACCCCGGGCGGGGACCTCCCGCGCCGGGCGCGGCTGCCTAGCACGTTCCCGTTTCGGGTGGCACCTCGCGTGGCGCCCGGCGCGGTTAGACTCCGGGGCTCGTCTCCTGGGAGGACTACCCCTGACCCGAGCCGCGTGCTTCTACCTCCTCCTCGCCTGCCTGCCCGTGCTCGCCTGGCCGGACGCCGCCCTCGCCACGTCCCGGGGGCTCGAGGCCGTGAAGGCCCGGGGGGAGCTGCTCTGGGGCGCGGATGCCCAGGGCGGTGCCCCCTACGTCTTCCCGGACCCGAGAGATCCCAACCACCTCATCGGCTTCGAGGTGGACCTGGCCGAGGCACTCGCCGCGAAGCTGGGCGTGCGGGCGCGCCTGGTGCTCGGGCCCTGGGACAGTCTGCTGGAGCTGCTCGCGCGCGGGGACTTCGACGTGGCACTCAACGGCCTCGAGGCGACGGAGGAGAAGAAGCGCGTGTGTCTGCTCACCCGCCCGTACTACGTCGCCGCCGAGCGGCTCACCGTGCGCCGGGGAGACCCCCGCGCGCCGCACTCCCTCGCCGAGCTGAAGGGGCTCGCGGTGGGCACGCTGCCGGGCAGTCTGGCCGAGCGCATCCTCGTGCGCGAGGGCGCCCAGGTGAAAACGTACGAGGGGGGCCAGGACGACATCTACCGGGACTTGAAGCTGGGGCGCACGGACGGAGTGCTGCTCGATGAGCCCATCACCCAATACTACGGCGCCGTCGAGCCGGAGCTGGACGTGGTGCCGGGCGGCTTCGGCGAGGTGCGCTACGCGGCGGCGGTGCGCCTGGGAGAGGAGTCGCTGCGAGACGCGCTCGACACGGCGCTCGAGCAACTGGCACGCGAGGGCACCCTGCGTGCCCTCTACGAGCGCTGGGGCCTGTGGAACGCCGAGACGGCGGCGCTGCTGGGAGACCCGGACCCCACCCCGCGCGACATGCCCGAGCGCTACACGGCGTGGCGCGCCGCGGTGGGCAAGCTGCCGCCCTTCTGGGAGCGCGTGCGCGAGCGCTACCCGGCCACGCTCGCGCTCTTCCTGCGCGGGGCGCTGATGACGCTGGCCGTGTCGCTGATGGCCATGGCGGTGGCGATGGTGGTGGGCCTGGGGCTCGCGGTGGCGCGCGTCTTCGGACCCTGGCCCCTGCGCGCGCTCGCCCTCGTCCTCACCGAGGGGGTACGCGGCACGCCCCTGCTCGTGCAGCTCTCGCTGGTGTACTTCGGGCTGCCCCAACTGGGCGTGCGGCTCGCGCCCCTCACCGCGGGCGTGCTCACGCTGGGGCTCAACTACGCGGCGGCCGAGGCGGAGAACTACCGGGCGGGGCTCTCCAGTGTGCCCGCGGGCCAGTACGAGGCGGCGCACGTGCTCGGCATGTCCCGCTGGCAGACGCTGCGCTACGTGGTCTTCCCCCAGGCCCTGCGCATCTCGCTGCCCCCCATGACGAATGACTTCATCGCGCTGCTCAAGGACAGCTCGCTCGTGTCCGTGGTGACACTCACCGAGCTCACGCGCACCTATCTCAACCTGGCCAACGCCACGAGAGACCATCTGGGCCTGGGACTCGTGGTCGCCCTGCTCTACCTGCTGCTCGGACTGCCCTTCGCGCTGCTGGCGCGCCGGGTGGAGGCGCGGCTCGGTCAACACCTCGAGGGAGCCCCGCGATGAGCCGCCGCGCGGGTGCCAGACACGCCCCCCGCGCGACCGGCGCGCGTTTCAGTACTCGAGCGCGGGATCGTACCGGGGTGCCAGCAACGAGGGCAGCACCAGGTCCGTCACGTCCTTGCCCCCCTGCAGGTTGGTGGCGAGACAACGCGGCGTGAGGATGAGCCCCCAGGGCAGGCCCCACCAGCCGAGCAGCAGCGACAACAGCGTGTAGCCCAGGCTCAACCCGAACGTGCCCTGCCCCGCGCGGACGAAGTACACGTCCGACGAGCGCCTCCGGGTCGTCAGGAAGAAGGACACGCAGTACTCGAACACGACGAAGCGTCCTCCGCGCTCGAGTTCTTCCTGCACCTGTAATGTCGACAGACCGTCCATGCCAAAGATGCCAGCCATTCCGCCCCCGGTACCGAAACAGCGGCCATCGCCGCGATGAAAACCGCGCCGCAGAGTACATGGATGACGTGCGACTGCACAGTCATGTCATCAAGAAATTCCTGGCCATACGGTAAGCAAAGAATCCACCAACCCTCCGCGTGGCATGGGCAGACGAAGCGCACTCGCGGATGAAGAGCACTCCGCTCGCGGTCCGTTGCGCGGCGCTCGCGCTCCAGAATTCTCGTCCATGTGTTGTCTTCCACGAAACACGCACTCGCCCGCGAGTGGTGTTGCCGTGCATGCAACACTTTTGCCTCCAACCTCCCCGCAGGGCGAGCGAGGGGGCGACGAGCGGTCCGTGCCCCCACTGCCCGTCGGGGTGCCCCTGCTTAATGTGAGTTCTCGGGAGGCAGGAATGACCACGAAAAAGACCGAGAAGAAGGACGCGGTGGCGCACCTGGCCGAGCTGATCCAGGGCATCAAGGTCGCGATGATGACGACGGTGGAGGCGGACGGGAGCATCCGCAGCCGGCCCATGTGGACGCAGAACACGGACTTCGACGGAGAACTGTGGTTCTTCACCCATGACTCCGCCCCCAAGGTGGACGAGGTGCAAGGCGACCACCACGTCAACCTCTCCTACGCGGACTCCAGCCGGGACCGCTATGTGTCAGTGAGCGGAGTGGCACGCCTTGTGCGCGACAAGGAGAAGATCCACAAGCTGTGGGATCCCACCCTCAAGGCCTGGTTCCCCAAGGGCGTGGACGACCCGGACATCGGCCTCTTGTGCGTCAAGGTGAACAAGGCCGAGTACTGGGACACCCCCAACAAGCGCATGGTGCAACTGGTGGGCTTCGTGAAGAGCGTCCTCACCGGCGAGACCTACCGCCCGGGTGGCCACGAGAAGCTCGACCTCGAGGATACCCAGTCGCCCATGCATTGATGGCTGGATTGGATAATTCCAATACCGGCGGAGGATGACTGGGAAATCAATTCCTCACATCCTGAGAATCGAGAATTGGCATATGAGAGTGGACGGGTTCCGGACGGGGAGTCATTCCCTGTCCGGGGCCCGTTGTCCTTTGCGCCCCCCCCTGGCGCGCCGGAGGCCGCTGGCGAGCGATAAAGCCAGACAGGAGGCCCCCCACTCCGGAGCCGAGAAACCGCCATGACCCCATCCGTCGCCGAGCACTTCCCCGCGTTGCGCTCGGGCTTCAGCTACCTCGACAACGCCTCGGGGGCGCAGGTGCCCACCCACTGCATCGAGGCGCTCACCGACTTCCTCACCCGTGGCGAGGGCGTGGTGCGCGTGTCCCTGCTGCACTACAACACGCCGCGGGACGTGGAGCGGCTGATGGCCGGCCTGGACGCCCTGCCCTGAAGTCCGAGCGGCCCGAGGGCCCACCTTCCCCGTCGGGTTGGACGACCTGCCCTGGCGGGAGGGCCCTCAGCGCGTGAGCGCGGTGGCGATGACGTTGAGCACCTTGAGCTGGGCCGGAGTGAGGTTGCGCAGCGAGCGCGCGAGCCGCCGCAGATCCGGGGAGCGCTCCTCGCGCGAGGGCAGCGAGTCCACCCAGGCCGTCACCTCCGAGTGGCTCAGGCTCAAGAGCGTGTCGGAGGGAATCTTCAGGGCGATGCTCAAGCGTCTGAGCGTCGGGACGCTGGGCATCATGCCGCCGCGCTCGATGCGGCCGTAGACGCCCGGCGCCAGCCCCACCTTGGCGGCCGCCTCCGCCTGGGTGAGCCCCGCGCGCAGCCGGGCGGCGCGCGCCGCCGCCCCCAGGGCCAGGGCCAGCTTGTCGTCCATGCGCTGCTGCGAAGAAGGGGGCGGAATGCGTTTCGATGCCATGGTGCCTGACGTCCAAAGAGACGTTGGAGGACATTACCCGAGAGGCCAACCCGCGCATAGGGACTTGCTGCATCTCTTCTCCTCCGAGGAACACCCCTCCGAGCCCCCAGGTCGTGCCCCCCACTTCTGACCAGGGGCGTCACCCCGAGGGGACACCAGGAAGGGCAGGAGAGCGGGCGGGAGAGCGGGCTTCGCGTGCACCTTCGAACAACGTCCCCACGTTTCCGCGAGTCGCACAGACAACACCTCACGGAGACGACCATGACTGGAAAGAACACCAAGCGGTTCGCCCTGGTGGGCATGCTGGCGGGAGCGATGCTTCTGAGCGCCGGACAGGCGGGGGCTCAGGCGCAGTCCGGAGCCCAAGGTACCCAGCAGGGAAGCAGCACGACCCAGCCAGGCACGGGCGGCTCCACGACGAATGACCAGAACATCATGCCCCCCGACGTGGTCGACTCCCAGGGCACCGGCGGCTCCGGCCCCACGGGCAGCCTGCCCTCGCAGGGCGACGCGATCGATCCCTCCCAGGGAGGTGGCAACACCACGCTGAACCCCGGCACGCAGGAGCCCAACACCGGGACGAGCGGCAGCACGGTCACTCCGGACGCGGACCGCAACACGACGCTCGATCCGGGCACGGGTGGCTCGGGCACGAGTGGCACCGGCACGGGCTCGGGCAGCCTGGACACGGGTGGCTCGGGCACGACGGGCTCCGACCTGGACACCAGTGACTCGGGCACGGGCGGCTCCGGCTCCGACCCCGGCACGGGCAGCACCGGCTCCGACCCCGGCACGGGCGGCGCGGGCACGAGTGGCTCGGACGACGTGAGCGGCGCCGACGTCGGCCAGAACCAGGATCAGGTCAACCCGGACAGCATGTACAAGAGCGGCTCGAGCTCCTCGACCCGGTAGCTAGTTCACGCCCCTCACGGAAGCAGCGGGCGACACGGACCCCTCGCCCCCGGACGGGGGCAGGGTCATGCGGAGGATGAGCGCGCGTCGGCGCCGGGCCAGGTCGAGCCGGCGCTCGAGTTCCCGGCGCTCCTCGCGGACCTTGCGCGGCGGACCGCTGGCGGAGAACGCCAGGAGTCGGCCACTCAGGGTCTTCAACTCCTCGTCGAGGAGCACGGGCTGGATGCGACGCTGCCCCTCGCGCTCGCGCAGCGCCACCACGTAGTTGGTGTCGATCCACACCGGCAGCACGGACGTGCCCGCGAGTTCCACGGGTGCTCCCGGATGGGGACGCGACAGCGACAGCCGGAACAACATGGAGTCTCGCTTGCGGCCCCGCGCCTCCGCGCCCGCCCCATGGACGTAGTGCCCATCCTGGTTGGCGATGAGGTTGCCCAGGGAGAAGGCCACCACCGTGTCGCGTCCCGCGCGGGTGCGGTAGGGCTCGATGGGCTGCAGCACATGGGGATGGTGGCCGACGACGGCGAGCGCTCCGGCCTCCAGCAGGCGCTGGGCCAGTTGACGGTCCTCGGGCTTGGGGCTGTGGGAGTACTCCGTGCCCCAGTGGATCATGACGATGAGCGCGTCACAGCGCCGGGCGGCGGAGCCCACCAGGGCCGCGGCCGCCTCGGGCGTCAGGCCCCGCCGTTTCTTCGAGGGGTAGGGCACGTAGGCGACGTGGGGGGAGCGGTCCGGGTCATCCGGGTTGCTCGCCCCATTGAGCCAGCGGGTGATGGACAGCAGGCCCACGCGAATCCCCTTGCGCTCGACCACCAGGGGCTCCCACGCCATGGCCTCGGTGGGCGCCGAGCCCACGTGATTCAGACCCGCCGCGTCCAGGTGGGACCAGGTGGAGGGGATGCCCGCGCGGCGTTGATCGAAGGCGTGGTTGTTGGCGATGGACACCACGTCCACGCCCGCGGAGACGAGCGCATGCGCGAGCTGGGGCGGCGCGTCGAAGATGAGGGGAGCGGTGGGCGCGCGGGGATTGCCGCTGATGGGCGTCTCCAGGTTCACCACCGCGAGGTCCGCGGCGCGCAGCTCCCGGGCGATGGGCTCGAGGACGAAGTCCCAGCCCTCGTGGTTGAGCGACACGGCGCGAGCGGCGCCTCCCGGCTGGCTCAGCGCGTGCTCGGCCGCGGCCTGCTTCACGCCATCATGCGGGATGATGTCGCCACCGAAGACGAGGTCCACACGTTCGGCGGGAGCGGCCCCCACCAGGGACACGACGAGAAGCACTGGAACGAACACACCGTCACGCTAGCCGAGGAGTCCCACCCCCTCGCAACCCCCCTGCCCCCTCCTCCAGCGCTCAGGGGACCTTCCCAGGGAGGCGGGGCAACCAGACGGTGAACGTGGTGCCCTCCGCCTCCGAGGAGGACACTTCGATGCGTCCGCCGTGGGCGCGCACCACGTGCCGCACGATGAAGAGCCCCAGGCCCACGCTCCGCTCGGAGCGGACAGCGTCCTGAGGGCCGCGCTGCATGGACTGGAACAGCCGGGGCAACAGCTCCTCGGAAATGGGACGGCCCTGGTTGTTCACCCGCAACATGACCCACTCCCCCACGCCCGAGGACTTCACCTGGACGGAGGTGTCCGGCGGGCTGTAGCGCAGGGCATTGGAGACCAGGTTGTGCACCACCTGGTTCAACCGCTCCGCATCCCACTCGCCCTGGCCATTGCCCTCCTGGGTGAGCACGAGCCGCCGCTCGGGAAAGGCGAACTCGACTTCCTCCACCGCATGGCCGATGACCTCGTGGAAGTTCATGGGCACGCGCCGGATGGGGATGCCCCCGCCCACGCGCGCCTGGGTGAAGTCCAACAGGTCGTGGATGAGGTGCTGGGCCCGCTCGGCGCTGGAGACGATGCGCAGGGTGTTCTTGGTCGAGCGGGCGCTCAGCTCGTCGTTCTTGAGCAACACCTGGGCGGACAGGAGGATGGCGCTGATGGGGTTGCGCAGATCGTGGCTGACGATGCCGATGAGCTGCTTCTCGAACTCCGCCCGCTGCAGCGCCTCCTCCTCCCGGCGCTTGCGCTCGGAGATGTCGCGCGTGACCGTGGCGATCCCGAGGAACTCCCCCGTGCGCGAGTCGGTCACGCGAAAGACGTTGTAGAGGATGGGCAGGCCCTCGCCCGTGAGGAAGTGACGGAAGCGCAGCTCGCCCTCCCAGCGCCCCAGCGTGCCCAGCACGGGCAGGATCGTGTCGCGCAGCAAGGGCTGGTCCTCCTCCAGGAAGAAGTCGAGCATGTGCCGGGAGCGGGCATCCGCCTGGGAGGCGAGGCCCACCATGCGTCGGCCCGCGTCGTTGACGAAGAGCACCTGGCCCCGCTCGTCGGCCAGCCCGATGAACTCCGAGGACTGCTCCACCACGGCCGCCAGCCGCTCGAGCTCGCGCTCGGCCCGGCGCGTCTCCGCCCGGGCACGGGCCGCGGCGAGATTGCCCTCGATGCGCGCGAGCAGCTCGCGCGCGGAGAAGGGCTTGACGAGGTAGTCGGTCGCCCCCTGCTCGAGTCCCTCGACGGTGGCCTCTTCTCCCGCCCGGGCCGACAGGAGGATGACGGGCACGCCGCGCGTGCGCGGCTCCTCGCGCAGCCGCCGCAACAGGCCGAACCCATCCAACCCCGGCATCATCACATCGCTGAGCACCAGGTCCGGCACGCGGGCCTGGAGCACCTCCAGGGCCTCCAGTCCATTCGCCGCCGTCTCGACGGTGTAGCGCCCCGCCAGCAGCCGGCTCACGTAGGCGCGCATGTCCGCGTTGTCATCCACGAGGAGCAGGTGGCCTCCCGCCTGCCCGTGCATGGCGGGCAGCGTCTCCCCGGCATCGGCCACGCCCCGCGGCGCCGGAGCGTCCAGCCAGCTCGACGCATCGCCGAGGAAGGCCGCCGCCAACACCGGACCCGGGGTGGCCGCGACGGGCGCCGTCAGGCACTGGTCGGCCGGCAGGTGCGCGTGGCCCAGGGGCAGCGAGACCGTGAAGGTGGTGCCCTCGCCCAGGGTGCTGTCCACCCGCAGGTGCCCCGCGTGCAGCTTCACCAGCTCACCGACCAGGGACAGACCAATGCCACTGCCTTCATAGCTGCGCCCCTGCGTCCCCCGCACCTGGTGGAAGCGATCGAAGACGCGCGGCAGCTCCTCGGCGGGAATACCCACGCCCGTGTCCGACACGGACAGCTCCACCTGACCCGCGAGCCGCCGCAGGCGCACGCGCACCTCGCCCTGGAAGGTGAACTTGAAGGCATTGGAGACGAGGTTGAGGACGATCTTCTCCCACATCTCCCGGTCCACCCAGACGGGCTCGGACAGCGGGGGACAGTCCACGACGAGCCGCAGGCCCGCGCGCTCCAGCGTGGAGCGGAACGCGCTGGCGAGGCCCTCGGTGAGCGCGGACAGCTCCGTGGGGACGTAGGACGCCCGCGCCCGGCCGGCCTCGATGCGCGAGAAGTCCAGCAGCGTGTTGACGAGCTTGAGCAGCCGCACCCCATTGCGTTGGATCGTCTCCAGGCGCTCGCGCTGCCCGGGGCCGAGCGGCTCGCGTGTGTCCTGGAGACTGTCCTCCAGCGGCCCCAGCATCAGCGCGAGGGGCGTGCGGAACTCGTGGCTGACGTTGTTGAAGAAGGCCGTCTTGGCGGCATCCAGTTGCGCGAGCGCCTCGACCCGGCGGCGCTCCGTCTCACGGGCGCGTGCTCCCGACACGGAGGTGGAGACGCCACGGGCCACGAGCGCCAGGAAGTCGCGGTAGTGCTCGTCGAGCGCGCGGCGGGGACTGATGCCCGTCACCAGCACCCCCATGGGCCGCGCCTGTCCGGACAGCACCAGGGGCTGCAACAGCACCGAGGACGTCCCCTCGGGCCAGGGTCCCCCGGGGAGCGGGCCGAGCGCCTCGGGAAGTCCGCGGGGGCCCAGCAACAGGGGCTCGCCCTCGCGCATCACCGCCCCGAGCGGCCAGGTCTCCGGCGCGTCCACGTCCAGCGGCACCCCCCAGGGCGCCGCGCGGCCGCCCTCCTCCAGGCCGCACGCCCCCACCAGACGCACCGTGGGGGACGCGCCGTCCGCGAGGTAGAACAGGGCGAAGGGCACGTCGTTGGGGCTGGTGGCCAGCACGCGCGCGGCCTCGCGGCAGGCCTCGTGCACCGTGGCCCGCTCACCCGAGGCGGCGCTCAAGTCCTTGAGCACCCGGAGGCGCCGCTCGCTGAGGATGTGCTCCGTCGTCTCGGTGAGCGCCGCGAAGATGCCGCCCACCCCACCCGTCTCATCGCGGATGGGCGAGTGGCTGTAGGAGAAGTAGCACTCCTCCAGGTAGCCGTTGCGATCCAGCAACATCAGGAGGTTCTCCACCCGGACGGGCTCGCCCGTGACCCGGATGCGCTCCCAGGTGGGTCCGAGCACGTCGTTCCACACCTCGGGCCAGGTGACGGAGGCCTCCTGGCCCAGCGCGGCCGGGTGCTTGGTCGCGCCGCAGATGGGCCGGTAGGCATCGTTGTACATCTGCACGTACCGGGGACCCCAGGCGAGGTAGAGCGGGTAGTTGGACGCGAGCAGGATGCCGACGGTCGTGCGCAGCGATTGGGGCCAGTGCTCCACCGGACCGATGGGAGTCCTCGCCCAGTCCACCCGGCGCAGCAGCTCTCCACAGGCGCCGCCCCCCACCAGCACCTCGTCCACCGCGCTGCGTCTCTCCACCCGGCGTCTCCCCTGACCGGCAACCCGTCCGGCCTTCGACAATCCTCGCCGGGGGAACTCCGATGCTCCCCCCTCGAGCGTCCACGCGTCCACCTCTTCACTAACACCGATGGGCCCTCGGTGAACTTGAGACAGGCGCCAACCGGGTGACAGACTGCCAGGCAGCTCCCCCCATGCGACTCGAGGATGTACAGGCCCTGCTGGATGCTTCCTTCCAAGGAGTGGAGGAAGGCGCCGCTCGGATGAACGAGCCCGGGGACTCCCGGTTCGACGGGCGGCGGAGCGCCGTGTGGCTGGAGTACCGCTGGTACGTGGAAGGACGGGGACTGGGCGAGGTCTTCGTGAAGTGGAAGCGGGTGGGCAAGGAGGCCTGCTAGAATGGGCGACCCCCGTTGGAGGCGCTCACGGTGTACGGGCCTGCTGCTCGCCCTGACCCTGCTGACCAGCGGCTGCGCGACGATGATTGCACCCTCTGCTCGGGGAATGAACTCGCGCTACACGCTGCACGAGGCGGCTCCAGTTGGGTCAGCGGAGAGGCTCAGCGTTGAGCCTCCGCGCACCATCGCCTCACAGACTGAGCACGAGGCGCCGGAGCGGCTACACCCTCGCCGGGCCTCCTGTGAGGCCATGATGGAGGCGGGCACTGGTAATGGTCCTAATGAGGAGGGAACTACGAGGCAGAGCGCCCTCGTGGCCCATGTGGCGTTTCGCGGTGCCATTGGGGATGTGTCCGGATCCACCCGCCGCATCTCCGGAGAACTCTCCAGGCTCAAGGCCAGCGAGCGGGGCATCGCCGGCAGAGCCGCTGGCCTCTTCATCCGCTACATCGGGTATGGCGAACATCAACTGCGGTGGATTGACGCCGAACTCGCGGCCGGCACCCGGCTGGCCAACGCCGCTTCGGAGGTGGAGGACCCGGACATGCAGCTCGCCCTGCTGCGCCTCGCCGGCCCACGGCTCGAGGCCGCACTGATGGGCTCCCTCCTGCTCGCGGCATGGCTCGACTTCCTCAAGCTCGTCGATGTGTTGCTCACGCAGGGCTTCATCAGCGTGGAGATGCTGTTCGTGGAGATGGACCGCTTGCAGAAGATGCTCGAGCCCACCATGACGGCGATCTCCTCACTCGAGCCAGGACAGATGGATGCCGCGGCGAAGAACCTCCCCTCGCTGATGGGCCATCTCTCCAGCGAGTTCAATTCCACCTGTGAGACCGTGCGCGTGGCGATGAAGCGCGGCGAGCAGGTGATGCTGTTGGCGCAGCTCATCGAGATGGTCACCATGGTGTCGGCAATGAAGTTCTCGCTGCCACCGCTGCCACCGGCTGCGCCCGCGACACTCGGCATGGGACTGATGCTAGGAAGCGACGGTGTGATGATGGGCACGCGACTGGTCGTCTCCGCCGAGTGGGTGGAAATGATGCGCCAGCTGGTGCGGGCGGGCGTCATCACCCTTCCCGTCGTCAGCGCCGCTACGCGGATTCAGGCCGGCCAGGTGGTGATGGCGCAGTCTCACGACGAGCTGCCCAAGGGCGTACGCGACGCGCTGGGCGACGGGCCCGAGGTACGAGCCATGCGCGTGACGGGCAGAGCAGGAGCCGGCATGGCCGAGCCGCCGCGGCACCACATCCTGCCACGAGAGTTCCGCGAGTGGTTCGAGAAGCGCGGCTTCACCGGCGAGATGAGCATCGACCAGTTCTGCATCAGAATGGAGCAAGCAGGACACGAGGCCATCCATGGCGGTGGCGACTGGCGGGTGGGGCGCCAATGGCCCGGCGAGTGGAACCGGATGATCATGAAGGCGCTGCGCGATGCCGAGACCAGGACCGGACGGATGTTGACGCGGAATGAAATCCTGAGCCTCGTGGCGAAGGCCATGAAGCAGTACAACCTCCCGATGAATCTGACCCCTTGGAGAGGGCGATGAGCAACGGACGTACTTGGGAGGGCAACTGGAGGGTTCGCCTGCGTGAGCGGGTCCGCAAGCGGGGCTTCGATTCCATCACGGCCTTCGCCGAGGCGCGCCCTGCCGTCCCACTGTACGTGCTGGCCGAGGAGCTGGGCGATGACGTCGCTGGGGTACAAGTGTTGAGCGGGTTGCTCGCCGAGGCGGAGCAGCGCAAGCAGGTCACGCGCCTTGTGCGCGATGTGCTCGTGCGTCAGTTGTCCCAGAGTCTCCCCGAGGGCTGGCCGGCCGTGCTGGATGACGGCAACCGTTTCAAGGTCGCCGAGGCACTCGGTTTATGGTCCGCATTCACTCCAGAAGCATACGAGGAACGCGTCAGGCAGACCGGTGATGCGCTTTTCGCCACGCCGCCACCGCCCGGTTGGCGTCCGCTCGGCCCCGACGACGAACTGCTGCGCACGCTCTTGCCCGACGAGGAAGTTTGAACCTGGGCTTCTTGTGCAGGGAGGCAACTGCCCGGGAGGCCCACCAGCCGCACCAAGGAGGATGGGTCATCGCATGCGACTCGAGGATGTACAGGCCCTGCTGGATGCCTCCTTCCAAGGAGTGGAGGAAGGCGCCTCTCGGATGAACGAGCCCGGGGACTCCCGGTTCCACGGGCGGCAGAGCGCCGTGTGGCTGGAGTACCGCTGGTACGTGGAAGGACGGGGACTGGGCGAGGTCTTCGTGAAGTGGAAGCGGGTGGACAAGGAGTCCTGCGCCGACACGCAGGTCGACGTGCTGCGCATCCACCTGCTCGGCCAGTCGGACGTGCTCGCCGAGCGGGCCCGGCGGGTGTTGCTCGCGGGGACGCCCTCGGCCGGGCGGCTGCTGGAGCTGCTGGACGGGGACGGCGTGCGCCGGGAGACCAGCAGGGCGGGGCCCACCGGCATCACGCTCGAATACTGGCCACCTCCCGAGCCGCGGGCCCCCGTGCTGCCCACGGAGACCTTCCAGGGGCTCGCCTCGGTGTTGAGCGACGCCACCGCCACCTTCGAGGAGCGCCACGAGGCGGTGGACCGACTCTGCCGCGAGCGCAGTCCACGCGTGGTGGACACGCTGCTGGCCGCGCTGGAGGTGGGCACGTCCCTGTCCGCGCTGCGCCGGCTGTCGGAGTGGGGCGAGACGCAGGCCCTTCCCCACCTGGAGCGGGCCCTGGCCGGCCTGGAGCCCGACAACGCCTCGGACTTGTGGACGCTGCTCGCGCTGCAACGTCGATTGCAGGCGTGGAGCCGCATCGCCCGGGTTATCTAGGAGGCATGCGAATCCTCCATACGATGCTGCGCGTGGGCGACCTCGAGAAGTCGCTCGATTTCTACACCCGCGTCCTGGGGATGAAGTTGCTGCGGCGCAAGGACTACCCGGACGGCAAGTTCACCCTGGCCTTCGTGGGCTACGGCCCCGAGGACACCCACCCCGCACTCGAGCTGACCCACAACTGGGACACCTCGAAGTACGAGCTGGGCAACGCCTACGGCCACATCGCCCTGGGCGTGCAGGACATCCGCGCCAAGTGCGACGCCATCCGCCAGGCCGGCGGCAAGGTGGTGCGCGAGCCGGGCCCCATGAAGCACGGCACCACCGTCATCGCCTTCGTCGAGGACCCGGATGGCTACCGGGTGGAGCTCATCGAGCAGGGCTCCTGAGTCCTACGGCAGCTGGCGCTCCAAGAGGTCCCACCGCTGCTCCACCCACTGGCGCAGGTAGGCCACCTCCTCCGCGTGGGTGGTGAAGTCGGTGCGATCCGCCCAGCGCGTGAAGGTGAGGTATTGCTCGCGCCAGCGCGCCTCGTCCCGCGCGGCGGGGATGCGCAGCTCCCGCTCGTACCCGTCGATGAGCGCGAGCACCTCCTGCTTGCTCAACGGGCCGTGCAACAGCGAGCGGTAGCGCTCGCGCAGGGGCGTGGCCACCCGCGGATCCGCCAGCAGGAGGGCGAAGATGCGGTTGTCACCGGTGAAGTCGGGCAGGGCCCCGGCCTCGATGCGACGCGTGTCCCAGAGCTGTCCGAAGCTCGCGTCGAGATCCCACGGAATGAAGCGCCAGGGTGCCCGGCTCACCGGATCGAAGTAGTGGTAGGCGTTCTTCGCGCTCGAGTCCGTGCCGAGGATGGCGGTATTGAAGATCCACCAGTCCTCGTAATCGAGCGGGTGGAGCCACTCGCCCCGCCGGGCGAAGAAGGTCTCCTTGTCCGCGTCGGCCATGAAGGCGGTGAGGGCGTTGACCGTGTCGTAGGCGCCCACCTGGCCATCCTTGGGTTTGCCCTCCTTCTTCTCGAAGCCCACCTTGAGCTCCGTCTTGGCGACGCCGCTCTTGGCCATGCGCGAGAAGTTGGCGTCCGCCGCATCCGCCTTGAACAGGTCGCCGTCCTTCGACAACCCGTGGCGCTCCATCAAGTCCTCGTCCACGTGGTCCGCCACGGTGAACACGCCATGGAAGCGGCCGTTCACATAGAGGACGGCGCTGAAGGTCTTGATCTGGATGTGGTCCGCCGACATGCGGTTCCACAGGTCGAAGGCGAGCCGCGGCCGCATGTATGAGTTGTCATTGAAGGACGTGATGAGCACCAGCTTCCGGCGGCCGGTGAAGGTGCCTCCGGCGAGCTCCGGCTCGGAGAACGGCTCGTCCTTGGGGAACTTGAAGGTGTAGTTGCGCTTGGGGAAGACGCTGGAGGTGGCGCCCCGGTACTGGGCCTCCATCGTGTAGCGGTGCCCCCGGTAGATGACCTGCACGGGCCGGTAGCCGCCCGCCGTGAGCTCGCCCTCGAAGCTCAGGTGGAAGACCGGCAGGCCGTACTCCTCGGTGTACGTGAGCGGATCCACCGTCTGGACAGCCCTGGGAGACACGAGCCGGACCGCCACGCCCAGCTTGAGCGCGCCCGTCTCGCCCGTGCTCCGCTCCGTCACCGTCAGGTTCCAGACCGCGGCCTGACCCTTCGCGGGCGTCCAGCGCAGCAGGCCCGCCACCTCGTCCACGGTGGCCCCGGGAGGCAGCGGCGACACGGTGAAGCGCAGCCCCGGCGCGGTGTGGCCCGTGCCACACCGGAGCGTGACGCTCAGCGGCTCACCCTCCTGGAGCCAGTAGGGTCCCGCTCCCGTGGGCGCGCACACCGTGGGAGCGGGCGGAGGCGGCTCGGTATCCGGAGCCGGAGGCTGCCCGCCACCCGTGGGCGGAGTCTCCCCCGGGGAGGCCGGCGCGGAAGGCACCGGGGGCGTGGCGGAATCCTCTCCATCCCGAGAGGAGGCCTCCGGCCCCACCGCGGTCCCACAGCCCGCCATCATCAGACACAACAGCCCTACCCGAACGCACCGCGCCCACGCCCGTCCGCCCATCCTGACCCCTCCACGAACTGCCCGGAGAGGTAAGCATGGGGCGAGCGAAGTGCCGTCACGCGCGATGCGTCATGGAGGAAGCATGTCCGCATGCCCGAAGGGCAGACAGGCGACCTGGACGGGCTCGCCGGGCTCAAACCCCGAGCGTGTCCGCCTCGTTCAGCGCCAGGTGCCGGCGCGCCACGGCCGCCAGCGCGTCGATGGAGATGGGCTTGCGCACGAACTCGGAGGCGCCCGCCTCCAGGGCCTTGGCCTCCAGGTCCGGGGCCTTGCCTCCGGTGAGCAGCACGATGGGCACCTGCCGCACCCGCGTGAACTCGCTGGCGCGTATCCGGCGCACCAACTCCACCCCATCCATCGAGCCCGGCAGGTTGAAGTCCGCGATCACCAGATCCACCGGCTGGGTGATCAACAACCGCAAACCATGATCGGCTTTCTCCGCCTCGAGAAAGTCCAACTTGAGGCGCATCAAGTACACCTTGAGGATGTGCCGGATGGTGTTGCTGTCTTCCACGAGTAGCACGCGCTTCACGGGAACCCCCTCAGCCTGGACAAGACCATTGTCGGCCCTGTCCTGTTCTCTCTCGCTATTCGCATTACCCGGGAAGCCTGGGGTACGACGAGCATCGAACAGATTAGCGCGGCGGGTGTGCACCATCCAATAGCCCGGGAGTCTCTGGACAGCCCCGGGCGGGGGAGGTCGTGTACGTCCCCCTCCCCCACGGACGAGCGGGCTCAGCTCGCGCGGAAGCGGGCGTCGAAGCGGCTGGAGCCCGGCTCACGGCGCACGCCCGCGGGCGCGTTGGCGGCCAGGTGCTCGAGCACCTTGAACACCGTCTCCACCTCGTCCGGAGCACCCACCGCGCGGGCCAGCTCCTCGGCGGACTGGGCCTTGGCGGGCTCGGCGCGCAGCCGCGCCAACACCTTGCGCTGCAGCTCCAACACCACGCCCGCGGCCTTCTTGCCAGCCTCCACGCCGGGCTGGTGGTAGGCGTTGATGTTCACCAAGGTCGCATAGAGCCCCACCGCGCGCTCGTACAGGGCGATGAGCGCGCCCAGCGTCCGCGCGCTCACGTCCGGCACGGTGAGCGTCATCGACTCGCGGCCCTTCTCGAAGAGCGCCCGCCGCGTGCCGAGCAGGAAGCCCAGGAGGTAGTCGCCGCTGGTGATGTCCGGCTCCACCTGCATGGACTCGCCCTCGCGGTCCTTGAGCACCTCCACGAAGGTGGCGAAGAAGTTGTTCACGCCCTCGCGCAGCTGCTGCACGTAGGCGTGCTGGTCCGTGGAGCCCTTGTTGCCGTACACGGCGATACCCTGGTTGACCACCGCGCCCGACACGTCCAGCTCCTTGCCCAGCGACTCCATCACCAGCTGCTGGAGGTACTTGGACAGGAGCATGAGCCTGTCCTTGTACGGCAGGATGACCATGTCCTTCTGGCCCCGACCCCCACCGGCGTGGAACCACATGAGCGCCAGGAGCGCGGCGGGATTGCGCACCCCGTCCCGCACGCGCGTGGCCACGTCCATGTCCCGCGCGCCCGCGAGCATCCCGTCCGTGTCCAACCCCTGCAGTCGCGCGGGCAACAGGCCCACCGCCGACAACACCGAGGTGCGTCCGCCCACCCAGTCCCACATGGGGAAGGTGCGCAGCCACTTGCCCTGCTTCGCCACGCGGTCCAGCTCGCTGCCCTCGCCCGTCACCGCCACCGCGTGCGCGCCGAAGTCCAGGCCCTGGCGCTTCCAGGCGCGCTCGGCCTCCACCATGCCGTTGCGCGTCTCCTTCGTCCCACCCGACTTGCTGATGACCACGGCGAGCGTCTCGCGCAGCGAGTCGCCCAGCTGCGTGAACACACGGTCCATGCCGTCCGGGTCCGTGTTGTCGAGGAAGAACACCTGCATCTTGTCCGCGGCCGAGCCGAGCGCGTCCGCCACGAGCTGCGGCCCGAGCGCCGAGCCGCCAATGCCCACCAGCAGCACGCGGGTGAAGCGCGCGGCGCCCGGAGGCTTCACCCGGCCCGCGTGCACGTCCCCGGCGAAGGCGTTGATGGCCGCCACCGCGTCCTGGATGTCCTTGGTCAGGGCGGGCTCGGGCGCGAGCTCGGGGGCGCGCAGCCAGTAGTGGCCCACGCGGCGCTTCTCGTCCGGGTTGGCGATGGCGCCCTTCTCCAGGGCCTCCATCGCGTCGAATGCCTTGTCCAACGGGCCGCGCATGCGCGCGAGGAAGTCATCGGTGAAGTTCATCCGAGACACGTCCAGCGTCAGCCCCACGGACTCCACCCCGCACAGGTGCTTCTGGTAGCGCTCCCACAATTGACGCTCGGTCATCGCAGCTCCTTCGACGCTTGCCCGGAAAGGTCCCCGGGTGCGGCCCGTTCCTACCGCCCCGTCGGCGCCCAGAAAACCGTTTTGATCACCGCCGCGATCAGCGTCCGACATCCCAGGGGCACTCCCCCCCTCCTCCCGGCTTGCTCCCCCCCACCGTCCCCCCTCATGCTCCGCCCTTCATGAGCCCCACCTGGATGCTGGAGACCCCCGCGCCGCCCGCCGACGAGCGGATTTCCTACGGCGGCATCACCCACCAGTTCGGCGACCTGCGGCTGCCCCCGGGCAAGGGCCCCCACCCGGTGGTGGTGGTGGTGCACGGCGGCTTCTGGCGCGCGCGCTATGACCTGGAGCACGTGGGCCACCTGTGCGCGGACCTCACCCGGCGGGGGCTGGCCACCTGGAGCCTCGAGTACCGGCGCGTGGGCCATCCGGACGGCGGCTGGAAGGGGACCTTCGAGGACGTGGCGCTCGGCACCGACTTCCTGCGCACCCTGGCCACACGCCACCCCCTGGACCTCCAGCGCGTGGTCATCATCGGACACTCCGCCGGAGGCCACCTGGCACTCTGGCTCGCGGCACGGGGACGGCTCCAGGCCGGACAGCCCCTGCACACGGACAAGCCGCTCAAGCCCCGGGGCGCCGTGTCGCTCGCGGGCGTGGTGGACCTGGAGCGCGCCTTCGCCCTGCGCCTGGGCGACGGCATCGTCGAGTCCCTCCTCGGGGGCACCCCCACCCAGGTGCCCGAGCGCTACCGGTTCGGCTCGCCCTCGGCGCTGCTGCCCCTGGGCGTCAAGCAGGTGCTCGTCCACGGCACCGAGGACGACACCGTACCGGTGAGCCTCAGCGAGGGCTACCAGCAGCGCGCCGCCTCGCTCAAGGAGACGGTGCGGCTGGTGCGCCTGCCCGGGGCGGGACACTTCGAGGTCATCAACCCCAAGGCCCGCGAGTGGCCCCAGGTGGTCGAGGCCATCCAGTCCCTGCTGTGAAAAGCGAGGCTCAGCCGCGCGCGTAGCGCTCGAGCACGCTCACGAAGCGGTGGACGTCCAGGAAGCTGTTGTAGAGGGGCACGGGCGCGGCGCGGATGATGTCCGGGTAGCGGAAGTCGCAGTGGATGCCCTCCGCGCGCAGCGTCTCCAGCATGCGCTGGGGATCCTTCGTGAAGCGCAGCGACAGGTGGGCGCCGCGCTGCCCCGGATCCCTCGGCGTGAGGCTGTGCACGAAGCCCTCCGGGAGCCGGTCGATGAGGAACTCCAGGTAGCCCGTGAGCTTCTCGCTCTTGGCGCGCAGGGCCGGCATCGTCGCGCGATCGAAGAGCTCCAGCGAGGCGCGCAGGGCCGCCATCTGGATGATGGGCGGATTGGACAGCACCCAGCCCTCGGCGCCCGGCGCGGGCTCGAAGTCCGGCTTCATCTGGAAGCGAGTGCCCCTGTCGTTGCCCCACCAGCCCGGCAGCCGGTGCAGGGACGCATCGCGCAGGTGGCGCTCGTGGATGAAGACGCCGCCCAGCGCGCCCGGGCCACCATTGAGGTACTTGTACGTGCACCACACGGCGAAGTCCGGCCCGTCCTCGTGCAGCGACAGCCGCAGGTTGCCCGCGGCGTGCGCCAGATCGAACCCCACCCGGCAGCCCCGCTGGTGCGCCGCGCGGGTGATGGCCGCCATGTCGAAGGCCTGGCCGGTGAGGTAGTTCACGTTGCCCAGCAGCACCAGGGCGATCTCCTTCCCGTGCCGCTCCAGCGTGTCGAGGATGTCCTCGTGGCGCAGCGTGTGCTCCCCCGGGCGGGGCGCGAGCGGAATCACCGTCTGCTCGGGCGAGTACCCATGGTGACGCACCTGCGCGGCCACCGCGTACTGGTCCGAGGGGAAGGCGCTCGCCTCCATGAGGATCTTCGAGCGCTCGGGGGTGGGCCGGTAGAAGGACACCATCATCAGGTGCAGGTTCACCGTGAGGGTGTTCATCACCACCACTTCCTCGGGCCGCGCGCCCACCACCCGCGCCATCTGCTCGCCCAGGCCGACATGGAACTCCATCCACGGCGGCGAGCCCTTGAAGTGGCCATCCACGCCCAGCCGCGCCCAGTCCTCCATGGCGGCCAGCACGTACTCCTTCGCCTTGCGCGGCTGCAGGCCCAGGGAGTTGCCCAGCAGGTACAGCTCGTGCCCGTCGCCATGGACGGGAAAGAGGAACTCCTCGCGGAAGGAGCGCAACGGATCCTCCGCGTCCATGCGCCGGGCGAATGCCTCGCCGGGCTCGAACCGAACCGCCTCACCGCTCATCGGCCTGTCTCCTCGCGTCCACCCGGGGACTTGCCGCCCCCCGGAGTCACCTGCTCGACCTTGCCAGAGTTGCTGACCTTCAGCGACAGGGGCGTGCCCTTCTTCCAGGAGAGGAACTCGGCCTCGGTCTTCGGCTCGAGGACGTGCGTCTTGGTGGCGCCATCCGTGTACTCGACCTGGACGCGGTACTTCGCCTCGCGCTCCAACCTGTCCAGGGAACCCGCCTGGAGCTCGGGCCAGCGCGGAGCGTCCTCCCGGCCGGACAGCTTGCGCTCATCCACCTGCTTCCACTGGTAGGTGTCATAAGCGCACTTCTGCGCGAAGACGGGCTCGGTGCGGTACTGCGTCTCGTCATGGCAGTCGCGGTACGTCTCGTCGCAGTACTTCGTCACGTCGTGACACGTCTCCTGCGCGTAGCCATTGCCGAGCTTCTTCGTGGTGCACTTCTCCTCGGTCCCGCACGCCACCGAGCGCGTCTTGTTCGAGCACACCTCCCGGGTGCCGACGGCCACCTGGCGGGTGCCGCGCTGCCGGCTGACGCAGTCGCGGATGTTCTCCACGCCCGCCACCTCCCCCTGTCCATTCACGGGCATCCGGACGGCGGCCGCGCGCAGCTCGTCCCGCCACCCCTCGAGCTTCACCCGCTGGAAGCTCTGGCGCCGCACGGTGTGAGTCCACTCGGTGGACACCACGCGCCCCGGATAGTCATGGGTGATGGAGCCCCAGATGGCCAGCCCCACGCAACTGCCGAAGCAGACGAACACGCTCACGCCCGCGTAGAGCAGCCACCGGGGAAGGGACCGCTTGCGCGCGGCGGGAGGTGGCGCGGCGGCGCGCAGCTCCTCCTCCGACAGGGCGCGTGAGGCGCTGGAACGCTCGGCGCGGCAGTGCTGGCACACCGCCGTGTTCCCCCGGTTGGACGCCTGGCAGTACTCGCAGAACCAATCCGCGCCCGCGCCGGCGGCGGACAGGGCCTTCTCGTCCTGGGTGCCCTCGCGCTTGAGCCTGCCCGAGGCCGCGTCCACCTCTCCGAAATCGAACTCGGATTCCTGGCCGGACTCCTCACGCGGGTTGTTGCACGTGGGGCACTTGCGATACCGCGCGGGGATGTCGCGGGTGTCGCACGAGGTGCAGTTCCAGGTTCCCTCGATGATGCGGGTGCGCTTCGCCATGCGCCCATCCTACCCGTTCAGGAGGAGAGCTCACGGTCCGCTTCGCTGGAGTGCAGGGGCAGGCGGACCTGGAAGGTGCTGCCCTCGCCCTCGATGCCCGAGGACTCCGCCCAGATGCGTCCGCCGTGCTGCGCGACGATGCCCTGCGAAATCGTCAGCCCCAGCCCCAGCCCGCCATAGCGCGCGCCATGGGCCTGACCGAAGCGCTCGAAGATGAGCGCCAGCTTCTCCGAGGGAATGCCGACGCCCTCGTCGCTCACCCCCAGCGCCAGCTCCCCCCCCTCCACCCACGCGCGCAGCCGCACCTCTCCCCCTTGCGGCGAGTAACGCACGGCGTTGGACACGAGGTTGGTCACCACCTGCTCGATGCGTCCCGGGTCGCCCCACATGGGCAACCACTCGGGGACGTCGAGGATCAACGAGTGCTCGGAGGTGAGCATCTGCAGGCGCTCGCACGCGGTGCGCAAGAGCGGCACCAGGTCGAACTCCTCCTCCTCCAACGACAGACGACCGGTGAGCAGCCGGCTCACGTCGAGCAGATCCGACACGAGCTTCGTCATCCGGTCCACCTGCCGGTTGAGCCCCGCGAGCGCCCGGCGAGGCCCCTCGCCCATCGCCTCGCCATACTTGCGCTCGGCGAGCTGCACCTGCATCTTCGCCGCCGCCAAGGGCGTGCGCAGCTCGTGCGAGGCCGCCGCCAGGAAGGCATCCTTCGCCGCGTTCGCCCGCGCCAGGGCCTCCCCCGCGCGCTTCGGGTCATCGATGTCCGTGGCGGTGATGATCCACCCGGTGACGAGCCCCTGGCCGTTGCGCTCCGGCACGGCCCGGCCCAGGAACCAACGGAAGGCACCGTCCTCGTGGCGGCGCATGCGGAACTGCACCTCGAAGGACTCGCCGGTGAGCACCGAGTGGCACCAGGCCGCGTACGCGCCCTCGCGGTCCTCGGGGTGCACGACCTCCGAGCGCCATAAGTCCTCCACCACGTCGGCGGGCAGACCGGACAGCTCGCACCACGCGCGATTGCCCTGGCGCAGCCGGCCCGTGGCGTCCGCGAAGAACACACACAGGGGCATGGCATTGGCCAGCACGCGGTAGCGGTACGCGCTCTCGCGCTCCAGGGTCTCGCGCTCGCGCTGGCGCAGCAGCGCTTCCTGGCGCTTGAGCTGCTGCTCCTTGAGGAACAGCTCCACGAAGACGGCCACCTTCGAGCGGAGGATCTCCGGCGCGAAGGGCTTGAGGACGTAGTCCACCGCGCCCTGGGCGTAGCCCCGGAACACGTGCGAGGCGTCGCGGCTGCGCGCGGTGAGGAAGACGATGGGGATGAAGCGCGAGCGCTCGCGCTCCTTGATGAGGCGGGCCGTCTCGAACCCATCCATGCCGGGCATCTGCACGTCCAGCAGGATGAGGGCGAAGTCCTCGCGCAACAGACGCAGGAGGGCCTCTTCTCCGGATTGCACCTTCACCACCTCGCCCAGGTCTCCCAGCGTCGCCTCGAGGGCGAGCAGGTTGGGCGAGTGATCATCAACGGCCAGGATACGGGCCCGGGAAAGGCTCGCGCGCCCCTCCCGAGAGCCGGTCATGCGGCCGTCTCCCGTCCAAGTCGTCGCTTCCATCGTCAATTCCCCCCGCGTGGTGACACCCAACGGCAAAGCAGCTCCAGTAGCCGATCGATATCGACCGGCTTCGAAAGATAGTCAGAGGCTCCCGCTTCGAGGCACTTCTCGCGGTCATCCTTGAGGGCGCGGGCCGTGATGGCGATGACCGGCAGCGACGCCCACCGGGAGTCGGCGCGGATGGCTCGCATCGCCTGGTAGCCATCCATCTCCGGCATCATCACGTCCAACAGAACCACATCCAGTGCCGGGTTCTTCTCCAGCAGATCCATGGCGGCACGCCCATCCTGGGCGAACGTCACCCGCATGCCGTGGTTCTCCAGGACGCTGGTGAGAGCGAAGATGTTGCGGGCGTCGTCATCCACCAGCAGCACCTCGCGCCCCGTGAGCAGGCGGCGCCGGGATTCCCGTGCATCGGCGATGGCTCGTGACTGTTCACCCACGCGGCGCATGAACCGCCCCATGTCGGCGAGCATTCCCTCGGGTGAGCGGGCGAAGGATTCGAGCAGCACGGACTCCGCCGAGCGCCGCAAGCGCCGCTCGTCATCTGGCGGAAGCTGCGCGCCGCTGTACAGCAGCACGGGGGGCAGGCGGCCGGGCCGGCGCACCAGCTCCACGAGCAGCTTCAGCCCCCGTCCTCCCGGAGAGGACAGATCCAGCGCCACCACGTCCACCGTGCCCTGGTCCAGCGCCTCCACGATGGCGGACGGCTCCAACACCTTCGCGTCCAGGGGCACCCCGGCCAAGGAGAGCTGCCGCACGCACTCGCTCAACTCGGACCGGGGGTCCACGAGCCCCAGCTTCCTGGGTCCGCCGTCCGGCGGGGGCAGCAGGTGGCTGAAGGCGCCCTGGAGCGCCTCGGGCGAGAAGGGCCGGTCGAGGTAGACGAAGCAGCCGACACACGAGCCGCCCCGCAGCCGATCCACGCTCACCACCTGCACGGGAATGCCCCGGGTGCGAGGGTCGCGCTTGAGCCGGTCCAGCACGCTCCACCCATCGAGGATGGGCAGGTCCAGTTGCAGCACGATCGCCGAGGGCTTGAGCCGCTGGGCCAGCGACAGCGCCACGTCGCCACGGGGGGCCACCAACGCCTTGAGGCCCTCCTGGTGCGCGGTGTCCACCAGGCCCCGGGAGAAGTCCCCATCCGACACCGCCACCAGCAGCACCCGATCCTCCGGGCCCACTTCGTTGCGATCGTCCACCCAGGTCACGGACGACGCGGGGATGTCGTGCACCTCGCCCCGGGGCAGCAGCTCGCGCAACATGGGCAGGTAGCCCACGTCCGCATCGGCCGGCGTCTCCACGCCCCGCTCGAGCCCGTTGTAGCTGCGCGGCAGGTAGAGGGTGAAGGTGCTGCCCTCGCCCCGGGCGCTCTTCACCCGGATTTCCCCGCCGAGCAGCCGCGCCAGCTCGCGGCTGATGGACAGGCCCAGGCCCGTGCCCCCGTACTTGCGGCTCGTGGTGCCATCGGCCTGCTGGAAGGCCTCGAAGATGAGCTTCTGCTTGTCCTCGGGGATGCCGATGCCCGTGTCGATGACGGAGAAGGCGAGCACCTGCTCGGCGTCCACCAGCTCGGGCGCGGAGAAGCGATCCTCCTCGCCCGCCCCGCGGATGCGCAGCGTCACCTGGCCCGTGCTGGTGAACTTGAAGGCGTTGGACAGCAGGTTCTTGAGGATCTGCTGCAGGCGCTTGGGGTCCGTGAAGACGGTGGCCGCCACGTCCGGGTACACCTCGGTGATGAAGCCCAGGTTCTTCTGCTCGGCCACGGGCCCGAAGGTGCGGCGCGCGAAGTCCACCAGCTCCACCACCGCGGCGTCCCGCGGCTCCACCTGCATCTTGCCCGCCTCCACCTTGGACAGGTCGAGGATCTCGTTGATGAGCGAGAGCAGGTCCCCACCCGAGGAGTAGATGGTCTCGGCGTACTCCACCTGCTTGGCGTTGAGCACGCCCTCGGAGTTGTCCGCGAGCAGCTTGGCGAGCACGAGCATGCTGTTGAGCGGCGTGCGCAGCTCGTGGCTCATGTTGGCGAGGAACTCGCTCTTGTACTTGGAGATGAGCGAGAGCTGCTCGGCCTTCTCCTCGAGCGAGGAGCGCGCCTGCTCCACCTCGCGGTTCTTCTCCTCCACCTTGATGTTCTGCT
Source organism: Cystobacter fuscus DSM 2262 (assembly GCF_000335475.2). Taxonomy (NCBI): domain Bacteria; kingdom Pseudomonadati; phylum Myxococcota; class Myxococcia; order Myxococcales; family Archangiaceae; genus Cystobacter; species Cystobacter fuscus. Next base: position 45,840 of record NZ_ANAH02000063.1, read on the forward strand.
GCACGAGCAGCTTGGCCTTCTCCTCCAGCTCGAGCGCCTGGGCCTCCAGGGCCGAGTTGGAGCGCTTGAGCTCCTGCTGCTGCTGGGTGAGCTCGCGCGACTGGCTCTGCAGCTCGTTGGCGAGGCTCTGCGATTGGCGCAGCAGCTCCTCGGTGCGCATGTTGGCCATGATCATGTTGAGCACCACGCCGATGCTCTCGGTGAGCTGGTCCAGGAAGATCTGATGGATGGTGCTGAAGGGGTGGAAGGAGGCCAGCTCGATGACGGCCTTCACCGCGCCCTCGAAAAGCACGGGCAGGACGATGATGTTGAGCGGCGTGGCCTCGCCCAGGCCCGAGGTGATGCGGATGTAGTCGGCGGGCACGTGCGTGAGCAGGAGCGTCTTCTTCTCCAGGGCGCACTGGCCCACGAGGCTCTCGCCGAGCCGGAAGCGGTTGGCCACCGTCTTGCGCTCGCGGTAGGCGTAGCTGGAGGTGAGCTTGGCCACGGGCACGCCGTCCTCGGTGTCCATGAGGAAGAAGGCGCCGTGGTGCGCGGAGACCAGGGGTGTCAGCTCGGACATGATGAGCTGGGACACGGCCTCCAGGTTCTTCTGCCCCTGCATCATGCCGGAGAACTTGGCGAGGTTCGTCTTGAGCCAGTCCTGCTCGGTGTTCTTCTGGGTCGTCTCCTTGAGGTTGACGATCATCTGGTTGATGTTGTCCTTCAGGGCGGCCACCTCGCCCTGGGCATCCACCGAGATGGAACGCGTGAGGTCGCCCTTGGTCACGGCGGTGGCCACCTCGGAGATGGCGCGCACCTGGGTCGTCAGGTTGCCGGCGAGCTGGTTCACGTTGTCGGTGAGCTGCCGCCACGCGCCCCGCGCCCCGGGCACCTTGGCCTGTCCGCCGAGCTTGCCCTCGATGCCCACCTCGCGCGCCACGCTGGACACCTGCTGGGCGAAGATGCCGAGCGTGTCCGTCATGCTGTTGATGGTGTCCGCGAGCGCCGCCACCTCGCCCTTGGCGTCCACCACCAGCTTCTGGGTGAGGTCACCATTGGCCACCGCCGTCACCACGCGCACGATGCCGCGCACCTGGGTGGTGAGGTTGCGCGCCATGAGGTTCACGTTGTCCGTGAGGTCCTTCCACGTGCCCGCGACCCCGGGCACCCGCGCCTGGCCACCCAGCTTGCCCTCGGTGCCCACCTCGCGCGCCACCCGCGTCACCTCCGAGGCGAACGCGTTGAGCTGATCCACCATCGTGTTGATGGTGTCCTTGAGCTCGAGGATCTCCCCCTTGGCGTCGACGGTGATCTTCTTGCTCAGGTCGCCCATGGCCACCGCGGTGGTCACCTTGGCGATGTTGCGCACCTGGTTGGTCAGGTTGGACGCCATCGAGTTCACGCTGTCCGTCAGGTCCTCCCACACGCCGGACACGCCCTGCACCTCGGCCTGGCCCCCGAGTTTGCCCTCGGTGCCCACTTCCTTCGCCACGCGCGTCACCTCGGCGGCGAAGGAGCGCAACTGGTCCACCATCGTGTTGATGGTGTCCTTGAGCTCGAGGATCTCCCCCTTCACGTCCACGGTGATCTTCCGGGACAAATCCCCGTTGGCCACCGCCGTGGTCACCAGCGCGATGTTGCGCACCTGGCTGGTGAGGTTGCTGGCCATGAAGTTCACGTTGTCCGTGAGGCCCTTCCACGTGCCGGACACGCCGGGCACGTCGGCCTGACCGCCCAGCTTGCCCTCGGTGCCCACCTCGCGCGCCACGCGCGTCACCTCGCCGGCGAAGGAGCGCAGCTGCTCCACCATGGTGTTGATGGTGTTCTTGAGCTCGAGCACCTCGCCGCGCGCGTCCACGGTGATCTTCTTGGACAGGTCGCCCCGGGCGACGGCGGTGCTCACCTCGGCGATGTTGCGCACCTGGGCGGTGAGGTTGTTGGCCAGGAGGTTCACGTTGTCCGTGAGGTCCTTCCACGTGCCCGCGACGCCCGGCACGTCGGCCTGGGCGCCCAGCTTGCCCTCCACGCCCACCGTCTTGGCGACGCTCGTCACCTGGTCGGCGAAGATGCCCAGCGTCTTCGTCATGCTGTTGAGCGTGTCGGCGAGCGCCGCCACCTCGCCCTTGGCGTCCACCACGAGGCGCTGCGACAGGTCGCCATTGGCTACCGCCGTCACCACCTTCACGATGCCGCGCACCTGGGTGGTGAGGTTGGTGGCCATCAGGTTCACGTTGTCCGTGAGGTCCTTCCACACGCCGGACACGCCGGGCACGTCGGCCTGTCCGCCCAGCTTGCCCTCGGTGCCCACTTCCTTGGCGACGCGCGTCACCTCGCCGGCGAAGGAGCGCAGCTGGTCCACCATGGTGTTGACGGTGTTCTTGAGCTCGAGCACCTCGCCGCGCGCGTCCACGGTGATCTTCCGGGACAAGTCACCCCGGGCCACCGACGTGGTCACCTCGGCGATGTTGCGCACCTGGGCGGTGAGGTTATTGGCGAGCTGGTTCACGCTGTCGGTGAGGTCCTTCCACGTGCCCGCGACTCCGGGCACGCGCGCCTGGCCACCCAGCTTGCCCTCGGTGCCCACCTCGCGCGCCACGCGTGTCACCTCGGCGGCGAAGGAGCTGAGCTGCTCCACCATGGCGTTCACCGTGGTGCCGATGCGCAGGAACTCGCCCTTCACGGGCTGGCCCGGCAGGTCCAGGGCCATCTTCTGCGTGAGATCTCCCCGCGCCACCGCGTCGAGCACCCGCGCCACCTCGGTGGTGGGCTGCACGAGGTCCGCGATGAGCGAGTTGATGGAGCCGAGGCTCGAGGCCCAGCCACCACTCACGTGGCCGAGCGAGGCGCGCTCGGCCATCTGCCCCTCGCGGCCCACCACGCGCTCCACGCGGACGAGCTCGTCCTGCATGCGCTGGTTCATGCCCACCAGGGCATTGAAGGCGTGGGCGAGTTCCTCCATCGAGCGGGGCTGGGCCTCGGGGGTGAGGCGCACGGAGAAGTCGCCAGCGGTGACGGCGCGCAGGGAATCGAGCAGGTTGTCGAGGGCCTTGGCGGACGCACTCCGGCGCGGGCGTGCCCGGGCCTGACGCGCGGCGGGACGGGCCTTGCGTACCTTCTTCTTTCCGGTCTGGGGGCGGGAGGAGGAACGGGTCCGAGGATTCACGGCGGCTCCTGTCGAGAGTGAGGCTTGTTCCCAACCCCGTGGAGCCGTGGGTTCGTTCCTGCGCCGTGAGTGCCGGGTGCTGTCCAGACGAACGGCCAGGCGCCTGCCCTACTCCCCGTCGACGACGAACTTGCGCCGGAGCGCGGGAGGCGGGAGCGCGCACTGCTCGTACTTGCCGACGAGCCGGTAGCGGTTGCGCGCCACCAGGTCATAGAAGAAATCGCCCACGCGCGCGGGGAGCACGCCCATGAGCACGGACAGCCCCTTCCACACGCCGCCGAGTTGACGCAACACGAACCGCACGGCGGCATATTTCCAGAGGAGTCGCTCGTTCGCGGAGCCCCGGTCGGCCAGGAGGTACACCCCATCCAGGGCGGCCGCGTCCTTGCCGTGGCGGGCGAGGAGGTCCCGGGCGAGCGCTCCCTGGAGCTGGGCGAAGAGGAAGACGTCCTGGCGGTCGCGCGCGTGGATGAAGTGGACCGTGTGGTTGCACAGCACGCAGACGCCGTCGAAGAACAGCAGGTGCTTCGAGGTGCTCACTCCCGCCTCCCTGGGGAAACCGGCTCGCCTGGGGGTTGTATGTACACCAGGGCATGCCGCCGCCACGCGAGATGTCACCCGGCGGCGCGGTGCCGCTCGGCGACGCGGTAGAACTGGGTGAGGGAGAAGTCCAGCAGCGACTGACAGGTGCGCATGTAGCGCCAGGCCCGGACGAAGGGGAGCCAGACCCGGTCGCCCACGAGCACCTGGGCCTCCTCGAGCTTCTGGCGCGGTATCCACTGGCCTCCGAGGTGGCGCACCAGCACCTCGCCCAGGTACGCGCCAATGGCCGGCACCGCGAGCGTGTCGATGTTCTGCCGCTCGAAGACGCGCGGGAACTCCTGACGCCAGAACTCGTAGTCCACGTCCGAGAGGGACTCGGGCGTCGCATCGAAGACGGAGGGCACCTTCGTGTGCAGCAGCGCCACCAGGTGCTCGGCGAGGTAGCGGTAATGCGCTCGGGCACCCTCCACGTCCTCCACGTCTGGCGGCAGGGCGGCGTCGGAGGAGCGCCACTCGTCCGGTTCGGGCGGACGCCAGGCGTTGAACTCGGCAACCTTGCGCGAACGCACGTGACTGGAGATGCGCTCCACCACGCGCGAGAGGAACGGTTCCACGTCGGGAGGGAAGCGGGGCTCCACGGGGGCGAGCAGGGCGCTGCGCTCGCGCAGGCCGCGCAGCACGGTGTCGAAGTCCAGGTCCGGCCGGAGGTGGACATGGGCACGGGCCTGGGCGAGGCGGGCCTCGTCGCTGGCGAAGTCCGCCGGCGTGGGCCGCGTCACCAGGAGGACGGAGCCGTTGGGCAACTCCTCCACCCGCCAGGCCGGCGTGGACAACATGCGCTCGCGGCCCACGGATTCCACCAGCTTCGGGCCGAAGACGTTGAGCCAGGACACCTCGTAGATCTTGTCGAACCCGTCTCGAATGGACGTTTGCATATCCCGGCCAAAGAGAGGAGCGCCCGCGACTTCTCCGTCATCAGAGCTATGGGCATCCGCATGGGACACCGGGTAACGAGAGGCCCAGGCGCGAACCATCTCCACGAATGGCCGACAGCGTTCCTCCTCATTGAAGAGGGAAAGCGGTTTTACATCGATCGTGCAGAACAATTCGGGGCTCCGCGGCGGCAAACGGAGCCGAAACGCCATGTCCAGCGCGGGCCATTTCGTACGATAGAAACCAATTGTTACGAAGTCCCCGTCACGTGCCTCATCTAATGCCTTCCAGATGGCGGCGCGGTTGTATTTACGTCGCCGCTTGCCTTCAACGACGTCTGGCATCCACTCGCCCGCGTACTCCTCGAGCGCTTGGAGAAAAGGCTCCAGTTCGCTCCCCGGCGAGGCCCATGAGCCCAAAGCACCTTTGAAATCAAGTCGGAGGTAATCCTCCTCCTTCACGCCGTGAAACTTCAGTCTCTTCATTGGAACGACACCTCGACTCCGGGAATCTGCTCCTGGGCCTCGCTCATGGCTCTATACAATTTGGCTGTATTCGTGGGATCGAGATGACTGTGCTCGTAGATGAGGCGGACCCTTTGAACCGGCACCTTGCTACCCCCGCGCAGAAGGGACTGGAGGGAGGGCCGACGGATGTCCAACGTCTCACCGTAATAACCCAGGGCCTCCTTCGCGTCCGCCATTATCTGCGCTCGCAGGGAGCTTGCACTCAATCCCGTCAGATCGCGGCTCTTGAAACTGAGTGTCTCGACGCGAGGGGACCGTCCAGCACTCGGACTCTCCTCGATGACAAGTACATCCGCGAAGCGCAGGTTGCTGTTCTGCTTCCACACGCCCACCCATCTCTCGATGCGTGGCCGGTCGAAGTCCCCGAGGAAGCGGCGCTTGCCCCGGGGCAAGGCCGCGTCGGCCCGCAGCCTGTCCACCATGAGGCTCTCGAAGGCCAGCCCCCGGGCGAACCCCCTCCGCATCCGCTCGTAGCCCTCCCACCGCAGAGGCCCTTCAACGTCTTTGCCCTGCTTGAGTTCCCCGAGGCGCTTCTCGCGGTAGGCGACGTACTCGCCCCAGAGCGGGTTGCCTTCCGCTCCGGAGGGTGGGGCCTCCAGTGAAGGCCGCTGCCGCTCCAATACCGCCACGTCCCTGGACAGGCGCGGGCCCTCGGCGTCGAGTTCCACCAACGCCAGCCGAGCCTCCACCACCTCCCGGGTGAGGCCCTCCGCCTCGTCCACCAGCGAGGCCATGCTCCCGGAGCGTTCGGCGGCCAGGGCCCGCGTCGGCGCGGAACGTCCCCCCGTGCCGCCCTTCGACTCCCAAGGGCCAGGGCGCGGAGGTTTCGCCTGGGACAGCCACACCTGCGCCCGCGCCACATCCCCCCGGGCCTCGCGCAACGCCAGCGCCGCGTCCGCGCCTCCCATCGCCACGAAGTGGGCCGCTTCCCGCCGGGCGCGGATGTCTCGGAGCAACTCCCGCGTCCCCTCCACTCCCAGCCGGGCCTCCCACTGCCGCCCCAGCTCTCTCAGGAGCGAAAGACGCACCTCCAGACGCCCCCACCCTCGGGCCTCCCCCAGGGCGCGAACGCCCCGCCCTCCCGCGTACAGGCCCACCACCAGCGCCGCCGGCGCCAGTTCGCGTGTGGCCTGCTCGTACTCGCCCCGCGTCAGCGAGGACAGGCCCTCGCCCGTGCCCACCACCAGGTAGAAGAAGCCCAGCGGCACGCCAAACGTCGCCGCGTCGAGGCTCCCCACCGCCACGCTGCTTGGGGCGAAGTGCCTCCACGCCAGTTCCAGCTCCACCTCGTGCGACGCGTCCTGGTAGGGCGCGGGCAACTGCCCCCGCCGCTCGGCCATCTCCGTGTAGCGCAGGCCATCACTCACCTGACTCGTGGCCAGCGCATCCCGCGCGGCACGGCCCAGTCCCCGCAGCACGTCCCCCGCCTGCTCGCCCCGCTCCG
>NZ_ANAH02000065.1 GCF_000335475.2 Cystobacter fuscus DSM 2262
ATCAATACCTGGTAGGTGACTGGAATGGTGATGGGTTGGACAACCTGGCGGTTCGTCGTGGCAATTGCGTCTACATGGACTTCAACTTCGATGGCGTGCACGACCGGCTTCAGTGCTATGGCAACGGTATCTCGGAAGATCAATACATGGTAGGTGACATGGACTTCAACTTCGATGGCGTGCACGACCGGTTGCAGTGTTACTACTGAAGCGTTCTCTCTTGTACTGCTCCCAGGAGGAGGGGCGCGGGCGGGGGGCCGGTGAAGGCAGAGTACGAGGCGGTGCGAAGTAACCTCGTCCCGATGCTAATACAATGAACCCCTCTCCTTCGCCTTGAAAGGCGGATTGCCCTGCACGGACCCACCTCTCGTGATGGGAAACTTCGTGCGGGTCAGCTGCCGCTGAGCTTCGCGTTTCAGGGATGGCTGGATTGGGGCAATCGGTCCCGTTTCTTTGAAGTGGGAAGATAGCATTTACCTTGGTACTCCGCCTGAAGTTCCGTGCAAGGAGGCTTCCAGGCGAGTTCTACCCAGCAACCACCATTGATCTCCACTTCGCCCGCCTTGAGTCTGCATGGCGCTGTCGCCTGATCCTTGAATGGCTTCGAGGGTAATGGGTAGGCGATGAGTCCCTCGTACAGCTCACTGCCATTGGCCATATGGGGTGCATTGACTTCCGAGGTGTTGGTTGGTGTCGGAGCGGACGTGGCCTGGACCCGCGCGCCTCCAGTATCCCTTGCCTCGTGGAGCCAGAACCCCAGGGTGACCACGGCCAGTCCCGCGACCGCGACCCCCTTCCAGGAACTCCCGAGGCGGCGAGCACGTTCCGCCCACTGCTTGACGAATCCCGCCGAGCCTCGTGCGAGGTGGGCCTGGACCTGGGCGTTGTTCTCCACGCGTTCGACCGAGGCCGCCATCAGGACGAGGATGTTGGCCAGTTCAGACACCCGCGCAGGGGAGGGCGCCTGCTTGACCTCCAAGGTCACCCGGGTGGGGGTCGGCCGACACGTGAGTTGCACCCGCCACGGGCCCTCGGGCTGCCAGTCCACGTGCTCTCCCAGTCGCAGCATCAAGGCCGCTGTCCCCGTGCCCACATGCCGTGCTTCATAGAGAAGGCCCAGGTCCGGCCCCACCTCTTCGCACCGCCTGACGAGGTGGAAGGGTCCCATCCAACCACCCGTGATGCTCTGCTCGTCCGTCACGCGACCTCCTTACTTCGCAAGTAGGTGCGTCGTAGCAGATCATCGGACGTGACTCAAGAGGTCATGGCACATGACCACCCGGAGAGGTCATGTCGCGTGGCTTACTCGGGATCGAGGGCCCAGGTACCTTCTTCCCATCGCTTGAGTGCTTGCCCGGCTTCGAAGGGCACCAGACCTTGACCCTTCGCGGCTTCCTCCCTCACTCCCCCAGGCCCGTGCACCACCAGCCCCCCCTCCTCGCCCCGGGGCTCGCTCCGCCTTCGCCTCCACGGGCACCAACGCCGCCTTCGCGGGCTGCTGCTGCCCGGCTCGGCGCCTCGTGCTTCCCGACCGGCTGAGCGTCCAGCTGCTCATTCCCAACTCCTTCTCCGCTTCCTCCACGCTCACCCCTGCTGCTGGCGCGCTCGCACGTACTCCAGCGCCTCCTGTCTCTGCTTCTCCGACAACCCCATGCGTCCTGAAAATGGGGTCTTGCCTCCCAATCCTATGGGGGGTGGACAATCCCCGGCTCACGCCCCTTGGGAGCCCCGAGGGGCAGGAGGAGTCGGTCATGCGTCAGCTCGTCACCCAGGCCCTGTGACTGCTGCTGATACCGATGTTGGCTCGAGGCGCCCCGCCCGGCCGGGGGGCACTCGAGCCCGTTGAGGTGCGCGAGTACGACGGCGGCGGGGGGCGCAAGGGGGTCCAGCTCATCTTCGAGAGGCTCTCGCCCGACCAGGGCGAGGCACCGCTGACCCGGGAGGACGGGCGGGCCATCCGTGAAGCCTTCGAAGCGAAATACGGCAAGAAGGAGCCACTGCCTCCGCCACGGTACCCAGGGGGGACATGGGTCGCGAGTGTGGGGACACGACTGGTCAGCACTGCCGCTCCAGAGTGGCAGGAGACGATTCGCAAGGACTATGAAGAGCTTTTCGGGAAGGGACCGTCTACCCTCGTGTTGCCAGCCAACCTGGAAAACAGCCGCTTCTTCCAGGCGCTGAGGCTCTCCCCTCAGTATATGGGAGAGGGCGCGCGCGAGGCGGCCGAGGAGCTGTTCAACTCACCCGCCTTCATTGTATCCCTGACTGTTTCCATGGGTTTGTATCTCTGGGCTCTTGTGGCACCCGATCCCCTTCTGAGCAAGGGGTTCGTGGCGGCTGTCACGATATGGCTCTTGGTCACGTATGGCGCCACGGAAATCATGAACGTGGCGATGGCGGTCAAGCAGCTGTACCTGGAGGCCGAGGCGGCGCGGAACTTCGAGCAACTGGACAAGGCCGCCCAGAACTTTGGCCCGAAGATAGGCGGCACGGCGCTGAGAGTCCTTGTGACGATAGCTCTGGGGCGGTTGGCGGGGAAACTGCCGCAGGTGCCCAAGGCGCCGGGTGGAGGTGGGTTGTGGGCAAGGCTCGGCACGCCCCAGTACTCAAGGCCGCTCGGACAACGGGGGGCTGCCGAGAGGACAACAGCAAGGGCGACGCTCCGGAACATCACGTGGCGACCAACAAGAACGACATCGCCGAGGTCAGAGGTGGCCCTTGGACTCCACAGTTTGAGCTTCTCTTCGAGCAAGCCGGCATGAGTCTCAACGATCCAGCGAATAGGCTCTTTGTCATCGACCACAAAGGTCCTCATCCCGAGGAGTACCACCAGAAGGTTTACAACAGGCTGAGAGCTGCACTCAGGAAATGTGGGACAACGAGCGAATGTAAGGCGAATTTGACCGAGGCGCTCAACGAACTCGCGAGCGAGATCTGCAAGCCAGGATCGGCTCTCAACAACCTCGTCACAAAGAAACCATGAGCATAAAATCTAGACATTACGACATGCGGGGTGATGTGCATGTTCCGGGGCGATGGTACATCCAAGGCCCCCTCGATACTCAGGGGAACAGAATCATTCCTTGGGAACTCGAACAAGGGAGACCTGTACATCTGGAAGGCATGCCACTCCTGTCTGTGCGCTACCCCGGGCTAGCGCTCGATTATACGGAGTCAGCGTCTGCAACTATTGTGAGTCGTCGTTTTGTCTACCTTTGCGAACGGTTGGGAATTCAGAGCGAGGTACAGTTCATCCCGGCACGGGTGGAAGGCCAAGCGGAACCGTACTTCATCCTCAATGCGCTCCGCATCATCCGGTGCGTTGATGAGGCTCGATGCGAAGAAATTGCCTTCTGGGAGCCCAGGCACGGGGATCCCGAAAGGGTAGGTCACTACCGTAACGTCGCCGGTCTGAAGATTGATCCAACGAAAGTGGAAGACGCCAATATCTTCCGTCCATGGGGCTGGACGGTGGTGCTGATCGTCTCCGAGCGCGTCAAACTGGCCATAGAGAAAGAAGGCCTCACCGGCGCCAGGTTCATCGAAGTGTAGCTGGGGCCTTCCGCACCGAGCAGCTCACCGGCCGGCCTGCTCGCATGGAGATCGTGTCCTTCCGGCAAGGGTGCGTGAATGGCGACCGGCCCGCTGCTACCGCGAGGGGTCCACCCGAGTGGATTCGAGAGGACGGACAGATGGTGCGCAGGACGGGTTCGGAGGCAGAGCTGAAGAAGCTCCGGGAGCGGATTGAGCAGTGGCGGCAGGCCGCCGCGGGCGGGGGATGCCGGCTGAGCTGTGGGACGCCGCCGCAGCAGCGGCGCGGCGGCTCTGACACCATCTCCTTCGGCCGCAGTGAAGATTGAGGTGGTGGCCCGTGGCGAAGCGCGACTGACCATCACGCTGCCGACGGTGAGCGGGCTGGACGTCGCGGCGCTGGTGAACGCGTTCTCCAACGGAATGATGTTCTCGGTGTTGTGAAACGCCTTGGCCCCGAAGCGCTTCACGTTGCCCGGGGTCTTTCGACGATGTGGTGCCACTCTTTTTCGGGACGCGCCGGGCCCATGGCCTTCTTGAAGCCGCTGAACGAGCCCCACGCCCTGAAGCCACTGGAAGGCGCCTTGGCCGCGGCGCCGCTCATGGCCCGAGCCGTCGTGGCGACCGCGCCGGGAGCGAGGGCGACGGTGACCTTCATGGAGACGCCTCCTGGCTTCCCCATCCTCCCTTGAATACCCGTCCCCGGGTGCAACCCCGGGCCTCTCGCCCTGTCCGGCGGTGAACCCGACCCCCGTACGGGCGTACGGGTAAGGGGCTGAACGGAAGCGCTACGGGAATGTTGCGGCGGCCCGGGCGGAAGATGATTCTGCGCGCCGGATGAACGTGCTCGACAAGGTACTGACGTTGCGGCCGACGAGCGTGGTGAGCCGGCTGGGCCCCGCCTCGCGGCTGCCCGTGCTCAGTCCCCGCGAACTCTCCCTGGCGCTGGAGAACGCCCCGGCGGCGCTGCCGTGCCTGCCCGTGCCCGCCCGGCCCATGCTGCCCGGCCTGCTCGCCGCCGCCCGGGGCGAGGACGCCGTGCTGGGGCTCGTGTGCCCCCATCCCCTCGCGGACCGGGGCGCCGCCGAGCGCTTCGTGGCGGCCGTGCAGGAGGTGGCCGAGGCCGATGGTCACGCGCGCCCGCTCTTCCTCCAGGCGGGGCCCGTGCGCGTGACCAGCACGGCCCCGGCGAGCCTGGCGCCCGTGAAGGACGGGCTCTTCCGGCTCGTGGACACCGGCTTCTCCCTGGTCGCGCTGGACGTGTCGCGGCTGCCCGCCAGCGGCGCGGTGGAGGCGGTGCTCCGGCTGTCGGAAACGTTGGTCGAGCGCGAGTTCGCCCTGGAAGTCTCCCTGCCGGGCGGCCCCGAGGGCGAGGAGCTGGAGGGCGCGCGCCTCCTCCTGGAGGGGCTGGCGCCGCGGATGCCGGGCCTGCGCTTCCTGCGCGTCTCCGAGTCGGTGCTCGGCGAGGAGGTGCAGGACGTGCAGTTCCTGCGCTCCCTGGTGGACCTGGCCGGGCAGCACGGGCTGGGCATCTCCGTGGGCGAGGCGGGGCGGCGCTCGACGCGGGTGCTGCCCACGTACGTGGCGGCGGGGGTGAAGAAGGTGGAGTGCGCGGCGCCCTTCGAGCGCCTGGCGCTGGCCGTCCGGCCCGCCGCGGAGCGCGAGAGCCTGGAGCAGAAGGCGCACAAGGCGGGACTGACGCCGGGGGAACTGCTGGGGGTGCTGGGTGGACAACTGTCACCGTTGGAGTCCGCGGACGCCTCGCGGCTCGAGGCGCTCACGTTCGCCGAGGCTTCCGAGGTATTGGAGGCCCTGGGCGCGAGCCGGACGGGCTGGAAGTCCATGCTCTTCCTCGCCGAGAACCGGGGAGATTGATGCGGATTGTTGCGGGCAGTGCGAAGGGACGGGCCCTGGCGGGGCCCAAGGCGACCTCCAAGCATATCCGCCCCACGGCGGATCGCGTGCGCGAGACACTCTTCAATGTGCTCGGCCAGTGGTTGGAAGGGCAGCGGGTGTTGGACCTGTATGCCGGCACGGGCGCGCTGGGCCTGGAGGCCGTGTCGCGCGGGGCCAAGGGCGTGGTGCTGGTGGACTCGGATCGCGAGGCCCTGGCGTTGTGCCGCGCCAACACCGACACCCTGGGCTTCTCGGCCCGCGTGGAGGTGCTCGCCCAGCCGGTGGCGCGCGCCCTGGAGACGCTCGGCCGCAGGGCGGACCGCTTCCAGCTCATCTTCGCCGACCCGCCCTACGCGGCGCGCGTGGTGGAGACGGTGCTGGAGGGACTCTCGGCCCACCAACTACTCGCCGAGGGGGGCACCGTGGTCATCGAGCACGACAAGCGCGAGCCCGCGCCCGAGGCCCACGCGGGCTTCACCCGGGTGGATCAGCGCCGGTTCGGCGACACGTTGGTGAGCTTGTTCCGCATTGCTTGACCCGTTGCCGGGGTGCGTCGAGACTGAACCGACATGCGTATCGCCATCTATCCAGGCTCGTTCGATCCACTGACCAACGGTCACTTGAGCATCATCCATCGCGCGCTGCAGATGTTCGATCGGGTGATCGTCGCCGTGGCGGTGAACCCGAAGAAGACGCCGCTGTTCACCGAGGAGGAGCGCAAGGCGTTCATCCGCGAGGCCTGTCCGGACCCGCGCGTGGAGGTGGATGCCTTCCATGGCCTGTTGGTGGAGTACGCCAAGGCGCGTGGGGTGAACGTGCTGCTGCGCGGCCTGCGGGCCGTGTCGGACTTCGAATACGAGTTCCAGCTCGCGAACATGAACCGCAAGCTCGCCCCCGGCGTGGAGACGGTCTTCATGATGACGGGCGAGGATTATTTCTACGTGTCGTCGAACCTGGTGCGCGAGGTGGCGCTGTTCGGCGGAGACGTGGAGGGGCTGGTGCCTCCCGGGGTCTTCCAGGCCCTGCGCGCCAAGTACACGAAGAAGTAGGGCAGGGTGCCCACCGCCGTTGTCTCCACCGTTTCCTCTTTCTCTTCCCAGGTCGATCATGAACCTCGCGAACCGGCTCAAGGCCATCAAACCGTCCCCCACGCTCGCCCTCACCGCGAAGGCCAAGGCGCTGGTGGCCCAGGGCGTGGACGTGGTGAACTTCGCCGCGGGCGAGCCCGACTTCGACACGCCCGACTTCATCAAGCAGGCGGCGATCGATGCCCTCGGCAAGGGCTTCACCAAGTACACGCCCACCGCGGGCATCCCCGAGCTGCGCGAGGCCATCTGCGCCAAGCTCGAGCGCGACAACCACCTCACCTTCGCGCCGGAGCAGGTGCTGGTGTCGGTGGGCGCCAAGCACTCGCTCTACAACATCTTCCAGGCGCTCTTGAACGAGGGGGACGAGGTCATCATCCTGTCGCCCTACTGGGTGAGCTATCCGGAGATGGTGCAGCTGGCCGGGGGCAAGCCCATCATCATCGAGACGCGCGAGGAGGACGGCTTCGCGCCGGACCCCGAGGTCATCCGCAAGGCGCTCTCGCCGCGCACCAAGGCGCTCATCATCAACAGCCCGAGCAACCCCTCCGGCGTGGTGTTGTCGCGCGACACGCTCGCGAAGATCGCCGACGCGGTGCGCGGGCATGAGTGCCTGCTGGTGAGCGACGACATCTACGAGAAGCTGCTCTACACGGGCGAGTTCGCCAACATCGGCAACGTGGCGCCGGATCTGGTGTCGCGCCTGGTCGTCGTCAACGGCATGAGCAAGGCGTTCTCCATGACGGGCTGGCGCCTGGGGTACGCGGCGGGGCCCAAGTGGCTCATCTCCGGCATGCAGATGGTCCAGGATCAGTCCACGTCCAACCCCTCGTCCTTCTCGCAGAAGGCCGCGGTGGCGGCGCTCAAGGGGCCCGAGTCCATCTTCGAGCCCATGGTGAAGGAGTACCGGGAGCGGCGGGACATGGTGGTGGAGCTGCTCAACTCGTTCGACGGGGTGCGCTGCCGCGCGCCCGAGGGCGCCTTCTACGTGCTGCCCAACATCTCGGGCCTCTATGGGCGCTCGTACAAGGGCACGCCGCTGCGGGGCTCGCTCCAGGTGTCGGAGATCCTCCTCAACGACTTCCGGGTCGCCGCGGTCCCAGGCGCGCCCTTCGGCGTGGACGCGAACATCCGCGTGAGCTTCGCCACCTCGCGCGAGCAGCTGCGCAAGGGCCTGGAGCGCGTCCGGGAGTTCACCGCCTCCGTACGCTGAGGCATCCCCCCCGCTGGCTTGCTCGGCCGCAACCCGAGTGGACGGCGGGGGGCACTTCCCGTACGAGGGCCGCCGCCTGGCTTCAGTCCGTGTAGGCGAACGCCTTCCAGCCGTCGTCGGTTTGCCGGTAGAGGATGACCGCCGCGTGCCCCGACAGGTTGGCCACGGCGGCGTACACCTCGGTCCCCCGCGGGATGACGGCGCCCAGCCGGGCAGGGGGCTTGCCGTACTTCCTCTCCAGCTCCGCGTAGGGCAGCACCTCGATGTCGTACAGGGTGACGAGGTCCGTGCGCTTGTTGCGCAGCTCCTTCACCCACGTGGCCACCAGGGACTCGGGCGCGTCGAACCGCCGCTCCTCCAGTTGGAAGGGGAAGGCCAGGTACCCCACGGAGCCCCGGACATCTCCGGCGAGCAGGGAGTCGACCAGTGCGTGCGCCTCCTTGCGAATGCGCTCCGGCTCGCTCCCGGTTCGTGACGTGGGCCGCGGCTCGGGCACCTCCTCGGCGGGAGCGGGAGCGGGAGCGGGAGTGGGAGTGGGAGTGGGAGCCGGGGCGGGGGCCTCGGACCGGGTCCGGGAGCGACGGCGAGAAGGCCGGGGGCTCTCGGAGGCGGGCGCCTCCGCGGCGGGTGCCTCGGCGGGCGGGGCCTCGGTGGGCGGGTTTTCCTGGGAGAGGGCGGGAGCGGCGGACAGCAGCAGGAGCAGGGACCAGCAGCGCATGGGACCTCACGAGAATCGACGCGGAGCCTACCAGAGGCCGGCGGGGGACCGACCCCTTCACACGAGTTCGTGCAAGCGCGGGCGAACGTGCTATGGGCCCCCCCTCGATGCCTAAGCGAAATGATATCCGGAAGGTTCTCGTCATTGGCTCGGGCCCGATCGTCATCGGGCAGGCGTGCGAGTTCGACTACTCAGGGACCCAGGCCATCAAGGCGTTGCGCGAGGAGGGCGTCGAGGTCGTCCTGCTCAACAGCAACCCGGCCACGGTGATGACGGACCCCGAGTTCGCTCACCGGACGTACATCGAGCCCATCACCGTCGAGGTCGCCGAGCGCATCCTCGCCCAGGAGCGTCCCGACTCGGTGCTGCCCACCATGGGCGGCCAGACGGCGCTCAACCTCGCCAAGGCGCTCGCCGAGCAGGGGATCCTGGAGAAGTACGGCGTGCGGCTCATCGGCGCGTCGCTCGAGGCCATCAACAAGGCCGAGGACCGGCAGCTCTTCAAGGCGGCCATGCAGAAGATCGGCGTGGCGCTGCCCAAGAGCGGCTACGCGACGAACATGCAGGAGGCGCTCGCCCTCATCGACGAGGTGGGCTTTCCCACCATCATCCGTCCCTCGTTCACCCTGGGCGGCACCGGCGGCGGCATCGCCTACAACCGCGAGGAGTTCGAGGCCATCTGCCGCTCGGGCCTCAAGGCGAGCCCCAACTCCACCATCCTCGTCGAGGAGAGCGTGCTCGGCTGGAAGGAGTACGAGCTGGAGGTGGTGCGCGACTCGGCGGACAACGTCATCATCATCTGCTCCATCGAGAACCTGGATCCGATGGGCGTGCACACCGGCGACTCCATCACGGTGGCCCCGGCGCAGACGCTCACCGACCGCGAGTACCAGCGGCTGCGCGAGGCGTCCTTGCGCATCATCCGGGAGATCGGCGTCGACACGGGCGGCAGCAACATCCAGTTCGGCGTGAATCCGCGGGACGGGCGCATCGTGGTCATCGAGATGAACCCGCGCGTGTCGCGCTCCAGCGCGCTCGCGTCCAAGGCGACGGGCTACCCCATCGCCAAGGTGGCCGCGAAGCTGGCCCTGGGCTACACGCTGGACGAGCTGCGCAACGACATCACCCGCGACACCCCGGCCTCCTTCGAGCCCACGCTGGACTACGTGGTGGTGAAGGTGCCGCGCTTCAACTTCGAGAAGTTCCCCCACGCCGACCGCACCCTCACCACCAGCATGCGCGCGGTGGGCGAGGTGATGGCCATGGGCCGCACCTTCCGCGAGGCCTACCTCAAGGCCATGCGCTCCATGGAGTCGGGCCGCACGGGCCTGGAAGCGCCCGAGCTGCCCACGGAGAAGGAGGAGCGGCGCAAGGTGCTGCGCGACTACGTGCGCGTGCCCCGTCCCGAGCGCCCCATCTACGTGGCCCAGGCCTTCCGCGAGGGGCTGAGCGTGGAGGACGTGCACGAGCTGTCCGCCATCGATCCCTGGTTCCTGCGCCACATCCAGGGCCTCGTCCGGGAGGCCGAGTCCATCCAGGCGCTTGGTGGGCTGGACAAGCTGCCGGATGACACGCTGCGCGCGGCCAAGGCGGATGGCCTCTCCGACAAGTACCTCGCCCAGCTGCTCGGGTGCACCGAGGCGGAGGTGCGCGCGCGCCGGCACGCCAAGGGCATCCGCCCCGTGTACAAGCGCGTGGACACCTGCGCCGCCGAGTTCGAGGCCTACACGCCCTACCTGTACTCCACCTACGAGGAGGAGGACGAGGCGCCCCCCACGGCGCGCCAGAAGGTGCTCATCCTGGGCAGTGGCCCCATCCGCATCGGCCAGGGCATCGAGTTCGACTACTGCTGCGTGCACGCGGCGTTCGCGCTGCGCTCGGCCGGGTACGAGACGGTGATGGTCAACTGCAACCCGGAGACGGTGTCCACCGACTACGACACGTCGGACCGGCTGTACTTCGAGCCGCTCACCATCGAGGACGTGCTCGAGGTGTCCCAGCGCGAGAAGCCCGTGGGCGCCATCGTCCAGTTCGGTGGCCAGACGCCGCTGCGCCTGTCGGTGCCCCTGGAGAAGGCGGGCTTGCCCATCCTCGGCACGTCCCCGGACGCCATCGACCGCGCCGAGGACCGCGAGCGCTTCGCGCAGCTGATTGAAAAACTGGGCCTCACCCAGCCGGAGAACGGCGTGGCGCGCAGCCACGAGGAGGCCTTCCGCGTGGCCCAGCGCATCGGCTACCCGGTCATGGTGCGGCCCTCCTACGTGCTCGGCGGCCGGGCGATGGAAGTGGTGTACGACCAGCAGAGCCTGGAGCGTTACATGCGCGAGGCGGTGAGCGCGTCGCCCGAGCACCCGGTGCTCATCGATCGTTTCCTCAAGGAGGCCATCGAGGTGGACCTGGACCTCGTCGCCGACCGCACCGGCGCGGTGCTGGTGGGCGGGGTGCTCGAGCACGTGGAGGAAGCGGGGGTGCACTCGGGTGACGCGGCGTGCACGCTGCCGCCGCACTCGCTGTCGCCCGACCTGGTCGAGCGCATGAAGGATCAGGCCATCGCCCTGGCGCGCGAGCTCGGGGTGGTGGGGCTGATGAACGTGCAGTTCGCCATCCAGGGGAAAACCATCTACGTGCTGGAGGTCAACCCGCGCGCGAGCCGCACCGTGCCCTTCATCTCCAAGGCGACGGGCGTGGCGCTCGCGAAGATCGCCAGCCTGTGCATGGTGGGCAAGACGCTCGCGGAGCTGGGCGCCACGAGCATTCCCGAGTTCAAGCACGTGGCCGTCAAGGAGTCGGTGTTCCCCTTCGCGCGCTTCGCTGGCGTGGATGTCATCCTCGGCCCGGAGATGAAGTCCACGGGTGAGGTGATGGGCATCGCCGCGGACTTCCCGTCGGCGTTCGCCAAGAGCCAGCAGGCTGCGGGCGTGAAGCTGCCCCGCAGCGGCAAGGTCTTCATCTCGGTGCGCAACGACGACAAGCCGGCGGTGGTGGACCTGGCGCGGCGCCTGCGCGCGCTCGGCTTCAAGCTGGTGACCACGGGCGGCACCCACGACTACCTGGCGGCCAAGGGCATCGAGACGGAGAAGGTGCTCAAGGTGGCCGAGGGCCGTCCGCACATCGTGGACAAGATCGTCGACGGGCAGATCGTCCTCGTCATCAACACCACGTTCGGCAAGCAGGAGATCTCCGACAGCTTCTCCATCCGCCGCGAGGCGCTGATGCACAGCGTGCCGTACTTCACGACCGTGCAGGCGGCCCGCATGGCCGTGGGCGCCATGGAGTCGTTGACCCACACCGAGCAGACCGTCAAGCCGCTGCAGGACTACCTCGGCGTGAAGTAGTCGTCGCCCACGCGCTCCGGGCCGTCGCGGCAGAGGTGGCGGCCGACGAGCGGGGGAAGAGCCGGTCGATGCATGACCGGCTCTTCGGCGCATGGCACCGCCCTACACCCCCAGAACGGCACCCAGTACCTCGATGAGCGCCCGCGGATTCTCCCGGAAGTAGAAGTGGCCGCCAGCGAAGCGATGGAGCCGGAAGTCCGAGGTGGTGTGCTCACGCCAGAGTTCGAGCTTTTCCAGCGACACGGCATCCCGGTCGCCGCCGAACACCTCCAGCGGTACCGTCAGAGGCGACCCCGGCCGGTAGCGGTACGTCTCCAGGAGGGTGAAGTCCGCCCGGAATGCCGGTAGCAGCAGGGCGAGCAACTCGGGGTCGGCCATGACGTGTTGAGGGATCGCTCCGTAGCGTTCGTCGATGGCCCTGGCCAGGCTCGCGTCTGGCAATGCGTGCAGGTTGGAGGCCGTCCGAGGCAGGTGCGGAGCGGCGTATGCGGACACGATGAGTCGCTCGGGGAGCGGCCGGCCCTGGACGGCCAGCTCGCGGACCACCTCGAACGCCGTGAGTGCACCCAGGCTGTGACCGAAGAGAACGAAGGGTGGGGTGAAGTCCGTTTCAGCGAGGAACCGGTCGACGAGCTCGTGCATGCTCGCCGGTGGCGCCTCCGCGACGCGCTCCCCGCGCCCCGGCAGACAGACGCCGTAGACCTGAACGCCGGGCAGTTCACGACCCCACCGGACGTACTCGCCAGGCAGGCCTCCCGAGTGCGGAAAACAGTACAGGCGAACCCTGGGCTCTCCAGGGATGGCCTTGCCTACCAGCCACGGGCTCTTGGCTCTCATGGGTTGATCCTTTGCATGGTGGGGGCGGCGCCGGCCCGGCGTTCCTCGATCACCGAGGCGAGTCTGGCGGCGTTGCGGCTGCGCAGGATGTCGGCGGCTGTTACCGCGACCGCGAACTCCGTCCGCGCCCAGGCGGCGACCTTGGTCGCGATCAGTGAGTCGCCACCGAGATCAAAAAAGCTGTCCTGCGCCTCGATGTCCGGCTCTCCCAGCGCCTTGCCGAACGCCACGAGGAGCGCGGCCAGCACCGGTGGATGGGGCGGGTTGTCGCGGCGCATTCCCTCATCGGGTGTCCCTTGGGCCCTGGCACCGATCCAGGAAGCAGGTGTGTTGCCCGAGGCGGTGGGGCGGGCATGTTCGGGTGGAGGCACCAGATAGCGACGTCGCTCGAATGGGTACGTGGGCAGCGGGGTTCGCCGGCGACGCTCGCCCGCATGCAGTGCGGTGAGGTCGACGCTGGCACCACCTGCCCAGAGCTGGCCCATGGCGGCGAGGGCAGTGCCCAGGTCGGAGATGGCATCCACGGGATGGGGCAACATGTGCACGACGACGTGCCGGTCTCCGAAATCCGGATGCTGCCGGGTGAGTGACTGCAGCGTGCGTCCGGGCCCGACGTCGACCAGGACTCGGCTCTCCGTCGCCAACAGGGTAGACAGCGCATCGCCGAACCGGATCGGCTGACGCAGGTGCGCCACCCAGTAGTCCACCGTGCGCAGCCTGTCGGGGTCGGCCCAGGTTCCCGTGGTGTCGGAGAGCATCGGCAACTCGGGTCGGTGCATGTGCAGGCCGGCGACGACCTCCGCGAACCGGTCGAGGATCGGCTCGACGAGCGAGGAGTGCCCGGCGGTCGCGATCCGCAGGACGCGGGCCTCGATCGCTCGCTCCGTCAGCTCCCGCACGAATCGGGCCACCAGGTCAACGGGGCCGGTGACCGTGCACTGCCGCGGTCCGTTGACCGCGCCCACGGACAGTCCCGCGGGCAGCAGTGGCGTGAGCTCAGCCTCGGGCATCCGTACGGCGGCCATACCGCCCGCGGGGATCAGACCGAGCAGCCGTCCCCGCTCGACCACCAGCTTGACGGCGTCGGCCGGGGAAAACACGCCGGCCACGCAAGCGGCCGCGTAGGCACCCAGGCTGTGCCCGACCACGGCACTCGGCCGCAGCCGCCAGGACATCAGGAGCTGGGCCATCGCGTATTGGACGGCGAAGACCGCGGGTTGGCTGACGGCGATGGTGTCTAGCCGTCGTCCGGCGAGGTCGCGCTGGTGGTCGCCTTGGGGGAACAGCACGTCGCGCAGGTCCAGTCCCAGTGACGGGCCCGCCAGGTCGGCGATCTGGTCGAGGCCGCGGCGAAACTCCGGTTCCTGACTGTAGAGCGCGGCGGCCATGCCGACGTGTTGGCCCCCCTGCCCGGGGAACATGAACACCGGCGCGGGACTGGCGGTCTTCGCGATGTTGCCTTCGAGGCTGCCCCCGCGGAGCGCGGCGACCGCCTCGCTCGGGTCGGCGGCGACCACGAACCGGCGGTGCGGGTACGCGGTGCGACCGGTCTGGAGGGTCCATGCCACGTCGGCGAGGTTGACGTCCGGGTGGGCCCTCAGGTGGTCGGCGAGCTGCCGCGCCGCCGTCTCGACGCCGCTGGGGGTGCGCGCCGACAGCACGAGAAGCTGATGCGACCGACCCGCCGAGACCTCGGGCGCGGAGGGGGCCTGCGCCACCACGGCGTGCGCATTGGTACCGCCCACCCCGAGCGCGTTGACGCCACCGATCCGAGGGCGGCCCGGGGTGCCCCACTCGCGCAGCCGGGTGTTGACCTCGAACGGCGACGAGGCGAAGTCAATCGCCGGATTGGGCCGCTCGAAGTGCAAGCTCGCGGGCAGCACGCCGTGCTCGACAGCGAGCACCGTCTTGATCAGCCCCACGACGCCGGCCGCGGCATCGGCGTGGCCGATGTTCGTCTTGACCGAGCCGATCCAGCAGCGGTCGCGCGAGCCGGTCCCCGCACCGAAGGCCTTGGTCAGCGCCGCGACCTCGATCGGGTCGCCCAGTGCGGTGGCGGTGCCGTGAGCCTCCACGTAGCCGATCTCGTCGGAGTGGACCCCGGCCGCGGCGTGCGCGGCGCGGACGACCTCGACCTGCCCGGAAACGCTGGGCGCGGTGAACCCGATCTTGCCTCGGCCGTCGTTGTTGATGGCCGAGCCCCGGATCACCGCGTGAATGTGGTCGCCGTCGGCGAGCGCGTCGGCCAGCGGTCGGAGCACCACCAGCCCCACGGCGCTGGCACTGACCGTCCCGGCGCTGGCCGCGTCGAAGGTCCGGCAGTGGCCGTCGGGGGCCACGATGCCGCCGGGCGTGTACCGCATCCTCGGCAGGCTCGCGATCACGCTTGCCCCGCCCGCGATCGCCATGTCGCAGTCGCCGGCGAGTATCGACTGAATGGCAACATGCACGGCGACCAGCGAAGTCGAGCAGGCCGTCTGCACCGTGACGGCCGGACCGGTCAGCCCGAGCTGGTAGGCGATCCGGCTGCTCAGGAAGTCCACGGCCGTGGATTGCCGGAGCTGCCACTCGTCGACGAACGGTAGCTGGTCGAGCCGGGCCCGGACGTGCTCGGCGTAGTGGGTGCCGGAGCCGCCGACGAAGACCCCGGTCATCGGCCGGCCGGAGCCGCCGTACCCGGCGCTCTCCAGCGCCTCGTGCGCGCACTCCAGCACCAGGCGGTGCTGCGGATCGAGAATCAGCGCATCGTTCGGCGAGTAGCCGAAGAACTCCGCGTCGAACTCGGCCGCCCCCGCCAGCACGCCATACGCTGGGACGTACTCCGGGTGCGCGGGGTCGCGTTGATCGTCGAGCACCGAAATGGATTCGATGCCCTGGCACAGGTTCCGCCAGAACTGCGTCACGCTGGCGGCTCCGGGAAATCGTCCCGCCATGCCGATGACGGCGATGTATCGACTCGGGTCGTTGTCCTCGTAAGCGATGTCGGTCATGTCGTGCTTCCCTGGAGCGCCGATGTGGAGGACGCTGCGATGTGGCTTGCTGCCATGTGGTCGAGTGCGCGCCTGTCGAGCTTGCCGTTGGACAGGCAGGGAAGCTGGTCCATGGCGCAGAATGCCGCGGGCACCGCGGCGTGCGGCAACATGCCGCGCATGTGGCGCCGCAGCGCCACCGGTTGCAATTCGCCGGGTGCCGAGACGACGAAGCCAACGAGTGCGATCGGGGTGCCGGCCTGACGGACCACGCCAATCGCGCTGCTCCGGCCGCCAGAAGCCGCGCTCAGGGCGTGCTCGACCTCCATGAGCTCGAGCCGGACGCCAGCGAGCTTGAGCTGCCCGTCCCGGCGGCCGTGATAATGCACGTGTCCACGCTCATCCACCCGGGCGAAGTCCCCGGTGCGGTAGAGCCGGTTCGCTCCCCGCGAGGTGGCCGGCTCGGTCGTATAACCGAGAGCCACTCCGGGGCCGCCGAGCCACAGCTCGCCGATCTCATCGGTCGCGGCCGGTCCGTTGTCGGTTCGCAAATAGGCCTCGGTGCCGGGGATGGGCCGGCCGATGGGCACCGCGGTGGCGTCACCATCGCTCGGCTGGCACTGGTGGACGAGAGCCCAGACCGTGCACTCCGTGGGGCCATATTCGTTGTACAACGCGACTTCGGGCAGCAGGTCGAAGTGGCGACGTACCAGCTCCGGTGGGCAGGCTTCGCCAGCGACGATCACCGCCCGCAGCGAGGACAGGCTGTCGTCTTCGTCGCTCTCCAGCAGGATGCGGTAGAGCGACGGGATGAGCAGGACATGCGAGGCGGCGTACTGCTGGCACGCGTCGCGGATCGCGACGGTGTCGACCACGGAGGGGCTGGGGATGACGAGGTGCGCCCCGGTGGCGAGCGCCCAGTAGATGCCGGCGACCGAGCTGTCGAAGGAGATCGACGAGCAGAGCAGGAACACCGACGGGGCTGATGGGTAGTACGCCAGCCGGGCCTGGGTCGAGTACGCCAGGGAGTGCCTGGACACCACCACGCCCTTGGGCACCCCGCTCGACCCGCTGGTGAACAGGGTGTAGGCGGCCAGGTCGGGAGCGTGGCGCGACGGCGAAGCCGGTGTCGTCCCGTCGAGGTGCGTCGGGATCCGAAGCACGGTCTGGAAGGTGCAACCGGGGGGGAGCTCGGTACGCGACCGCGGGTCGACGACGGCAACGACCGCGCCGCTCTCTCGGATCATCGCCATGCGCCGTTCGACCGGGAAGGAAGCGTCCACGGGCACGTACTGCGCGCCCGTGCGGAGCACGCCGAGCATCGCCACCACCGCCCATCGCGACAGCGGGCAGTGGATGACCACGGGCGTACCCGGCCGAACTCCGGCGGCGTACAGCTCGAGCGCGAGCGCGGAGGCCGCCTGGTCGAGCTCGGTGTAGGAGTGGGTGCCGTCGCGGTCGGTGAGGGCCGGTCGCGAGCCCCCGGCGCGGATGCCGGCCGCGATCATGTCGGCGAGGTCCGGGACCCCGTGGAGGGGGGCACCTACCGACTGGGGCGTCCAGCCGGGGCGAAGTGCGTCGAAGGGGGAGGGAAGTGCCATGGTCAGCCTTTCTGGGGTTCCTGGGCCGGGGCCCTGGCGCCGAACACGAACAACGCCGCGGCCATGACTTGGAGGACGGCCAGGGCATGGAAGATGGTCGGCAGCCCAGCACTCTGCGCCGCCGTGCCCGCGAGGGCCCAGCCCAACGCCCCCGCCGCGAGTGCGAGCGCGGTGGCGACAGTCAGGCTCTCGGTGCGTTTCGCGGGCGGGATGCGCAGGGCGCGCACCGCCGCGATCGGAGCGCTGGAGACTCCGTTCAGCAAGCCGGCCAGCAACAAGCAACCCGCCAGGGCCTCGATGCTCAACGGCAAGAGCAGCATGACGAAGGCCAGGCCCAGCGCCACCCGGCCCACCACCGCCAAGGTCAGCGCGGGCACTCGCCGCAGCAGGAGCCCCACCAGCAGCGTCCCGGCGACGGCTCCGCCGCCGAACATCGCCAGCAGCACGCCCGCCACCATCGGAGAGCCGTGCTGCTGGGTGAGGGCGATGACGGGCAGCAGGGCGAACAGGGCCTGCCAGACCATCTCACCGATCACGAGCCCGAGTGACCAGCTCCCGACCAGCCGGTCCGACAGCAGCATGCGCGCTCCCGCACCCACGGACCGGCGACCGGCCTTGACCGGCTCCGTGACTGGCTCCGTCCGGGGCAGATACAGCCGCAGCAGCACCGCCGACGCCACGAAGGACGCCGCGTCCAGCATCAGCACCACGGGAGCGCCCAGCGCGGTGATCAGCACGCCGGACAGCAGCGGGCCGATCAGCACGCTGAGCCGCGTGGCGGTCTGCAGCGTCGCGGTCGCCCTGCTCAGCAGGGCCTCGTCCTCTCCCACCACGAGCGGCAAGATGGACTGCTGGCTGGCCAGGTAGGGCGCGTAGAACGCACCGACCGCGAACATCACGACGATGAACACGCCGATATTCAGCCAGCCCAGGTAGTAGAGCAGCGGCAGGAGGGCGACGAGAGGCCCTCGGACGGTGTCGCCGACGAGCATCACCCACCGCGGGCCCATGCGGCCCACGAGCGACGCGCCGAACACGCCGAACACGGCGATGGCCGCCAGTTGCGCCGCCATGACCAGGCCCATGTCGCGCGACGAGCCCGTGAGCTGAAGCACCAGCCACGGCATTGCCACGGCGCTCAGCTGGGTACCCAGCATCGACATGAACTCGGCGGTGAGCAGAACCCGCAGGGTGCGCTGGCGCCTGAGCCGAAGCTGACTGTCTTCCGAGGTGCTCATGTCAGGCTCCATCCGTAGTGCCTCGGCCGCGGCGAACGGGCCGGGCCGCACGGCGTGGCCGGACCGGTGCCGACTGCGCGCCGTTCTCCAAGGCCGTGGCGAGCGCCGCCACGGTGGGGTGTTCGAACAGGTCGACGATGGGGATGTCGCGGCCCAGCTCCGCGACCAGCCGGCTATGCAGCCTGGCCAGGCTCAGCGAGTTGCCGCCGAGGTCGAAGAAGTTGTCGTGCGCACCGATGTCCTGGGTGCCCAGCACCTCCGACCACACCGCGGCGATGCGACGCTCGAGCTCGCTGCCAGGGGCGGTGAATCCGCTCCCGCCGACGAGGTCCGTTCGGATCGGACGGGGCAGCCTGGCCACGTCGACCTTGCCGCTGGTGTTCAGGGGCAACTCCGTGAGCCACACCACGGCCTCGGGGACCATGTAGACCGGCAAGCTGGAGCGCAGCCGCGCCAGCAACCGCGCGGTGTCGGTGCGGCCGGGTTGGCTGGGGATCACGTAGGCCACCAGCGCGGGTGTCTGTTGCGAATCGCCATGGACGACCGCCTGGGCCACCTCCGGCTGGCGGAGCAGCACCTGCTCGATCTCGCCGGGCTCGATCCGGTACCCGCGGATCTTGAGCTGTCGGTCGGCCCGGCCCAGGTACTCGACGGTGCCATCGGCGAGCCAGCGGCCAAGGTCGCCAGTCCGGTAGATCCGGAGCGACTCGCCATCGAGTTCCACCGAGCGGAACCTGTCAGCGGTCAGGTCTGGCCGCCGGAGAATGCCGGTGGCCAGACCGCCGCCAGCCAGGCAGATCTCACCGGGGACACCCACGAGGCACCGGCGCCCCTGGGGGTCGAGCACGAGCACGCGGACCCCAGCGATGGGCCGGCCGATCCGGTTGATGGGAGGCTGCGGCACTGCCTCGAGGTCGTGGATCGTGGCGACCACCGAGTTCTCGGTGGGGCCATAGGCGTTGCACACCCTGTAGGGCAGCCCGGGCGGCGGCCACTCCGAGAGCGCGGCGCCGCCGATGAACATCCAGCGCAGCCGCGTCGGGCCCGTCCCGGCCCTCCATACGGCCTCCGCGAGCGGCGTGGCCAGGAACGCGACGTTGATGTCGTGCTGGTCCAGCCAGGTTCCGACCGTCGATGCGACGACCGGCGCCTCGTGCGGCACCAGGCAGGCGCCAGTCGCCAGAGCGGACCAGACCTCCCATTGGGACGCGTCGAACCCGACGCTCATCAGATGCGAGCAGCGGTCGCGGTCGCCAATCGTGTAGTGGCGCGCGGTCCACTGGATCAGCTGCGCCAATCCCTGGTGCGTGACGACCACGCCCTTCGGGGTACCCGTGGTGCCGGAGGTGTAGATCACGTACGCGGTGGATCCGGCGCTCCAGTTCGGGTCGTCCGCCTCGGTGCCCCCGGCGGTCGCGTCGGTCTCGTCCACGCGGAGGGTCGGCACGGAGCCTGACCGTGCCGCGCCGTCGTGGTCGGTGAGCAACACAGGCGCGTCGAGGTCCTCGAGAACGAACCTCACCCGACTGTCTGGCCACGCCGGGTCGATCGGGCAGAAGGCCGCACCAGCCAGCCAGCTTCCCAGCATCGCCACCGTGAAGTCCTCGCCGCGCGGGAGCAGCAGCGCGACCACCGGGTCCGCGCCGCGCAGCCTCGGTCGGATCCCGGCCGCCAGCGCCCGTGCACGTCCGACGAGTCCCTGGTAGTCCAGCGTTCCACGCAGCGACTCGACGGCCGGTGCCGAGGCCCGGTCGCGGCCGTGCCGCAGCACCAGCACGGGGACCGGAGTCATCGGCTCGGGTTCGGGTCCGCGCTCCCACCGGCGCAACCGCGCGAGCTCGTCCGCGGCGACGTCGAGCGCCGCCACCGGCTGGTCCAGGTGGTCCGGCATCAGCTCCATCAGCCGGCCCAGCAGGGTGGCGAAGCGCTCCACGTCGTCACGGCGATAGCGCGCCCCATGGTACGCAACGTTGCCGGACAGCTTCGTGCCGTCCAGGGTGAAGCCCACGGTGAGGCCAAGCTTGCCGGCGTAGCCAGCACCCGCGTGGCTGATGTCGGCGGCCTGCAACGGGCGTCCAGCCAGCGAGGCGGGCTGTGTCGGCACGGCACTGAAGGTCAGCGACACGTCCGCGTACGGAGTCCGACCAGGTCGGCGGTGCGGGTTGAGCCGCTCCACCACCTCCTCGAACGGTGCTCCCGCGTGCTCGAAAGCCTCCAGCACCTCCGAGCGCATGCCGTGCAAGACGTCCAGGAACGTCGCGTTGCTGGCGAGCTGGGAGCGCAGCACCACCGTGTTCAGGCACGGCCCCAGCAGCTCGGCGAAGTCCGGGTTGTCACGGTTCGCGATCGGGTTGCTGATCACCACGTCGGCGTGGCCGGTCCAGCGGTGGAGCAGAGCGGCCAGGCCCGCCGCCGTGACGATGAACGGTGTGACGCCATACCGGGCCTGCAACGGTCGCAACCGCTCCAGCAGGTCGGCGCGCAGTGGGATCGTCACGACGCCGTGGGGCCCAGGCTCCGCCGGGGGGCTGAATTCCACGTAGGCCGGGGCACCCGCCAGTTTCTTCTCCCAGTAGGCCAGATCGTTCCGGCGCTGCACGCTGTCCCGCTGAGAGAGCTGCGCGGTGACGAAGTGTCGGTACTGCACCCGGTCCTCGGCGGCGCTCGTCGCGGTCCCCCG
Source organism: Cystobacter fuscus DSM 2262 (assembly GCF_000335475.2). NCBI lineage: Bacteria > Pseudomonadati > Myxococcota > Myxococcia > Myxococcales > Archangiaceae > Cystobacter > Cystobacter fuscus. The sequence goes on from NZ_ANAH02000065.1 coordinate 21,104, forward strand.
GGACGAGCGACCCTGTGTCGCTTCGGTGAGTTCGCCGAGCAGCCCGGCAATGCTGCCGGCCAGTGCCGAGGCGTCCGCGGCCGATACCCGCTGCCCCTGATACGACAGAATGGCGGACAGCTCGCCGTCCTGCTCGGCGACCGTCAGGGTCAGACCGAACTTCGCTTCGTGCGACCACAGCGAGTCGAAGAACAGCGGGGTCAGCTCGATCCCGCCCAGCAGGGCCCGCCGGTCACTGCGCAGGTTCATGTTGAGCGTCACATCGATGTAGGGCGTGTGCCCCACTCCGCGGGCCGGGGAAAGCCGGTTCACGACCTCCTCGAACGGCGCCCCGGCGTGTTCGAGCGCGCCGAGCATCTCGGTGCGCATCGTCTGGAGGGCGTCGCCGAGGGGAGCGCCGGCGGCCAGATCCGAGCGGAGCACGAGCGTGTTCAGGCAGGGTCCGAGCAGCCCAGCGAAGCTGGCGGGGTCCCGGGTGGAGACCGGCACGCCCAGGGTGATGGTGCGCTGTCCCGTCCACCGGTGCAGCGCGACGGCCAGCGCGGCGCCGAACGCCATGAACCACGTGACCCCGTGCTGGGTCTGCAGCGGCCGCAGCCGGTCGGGCAGGTCCGCCGGGAGTGGCACGCGAACAGCGCCGTTGCGGCCCGCCGGAACCGGCGTGGGGAACGCCAGGTTCGCCGGTGCGTCGGCCAGCTTTCGCTGCCAGTAGTCCAGCTCGTTCTCGCGCCGCGCCGAGTCCTGGCGGGCCTCCTGCGAGGCCACGAAGTCCCGGTACTGCACGGCTGGCGGCGCCGCGGTTTCGCCGGTGACGACCGCACGGTAGTAACGGTCCAGCTCGGCCAGGAGCACGGGGACGGACTCACCGTCGATGACGAGGTGGTGCAGGCACAAAAGCAGCGCGTGCCCCTGAGCGCCGAGGTCGGCCACGGCCACTCGCAGCAGCCGGCCCGAGGCGAGGTCGAATCGTCTGCTGGCGGCCGCGTCGAGCCACCGCGCCATCTCGGCGTCGGGGTCGCGCGAGGCGCGCAGGTCCAGCATTTCCACCTCGGGCCGCCATCCGCCGGTCACCACCTGCCGGACGGTGTCCTCGTCGGCCACGAACGCCGTCCGCAGCAACTCGTGCCCGGCCACGAGCTGGGTCAGGGCGCGACCCAACAGCTCGACGTCGAGCTTGCCGGCTGCCTTCCACGCCAGGACGACGTTGTTGCGGGCCTGCTCGTCGACGGCCTCGGCGAGCCACAGGCGTCGCTGGAAGGCGGTGGCGGCCAGCTCGCCCGCGGCGCGCGCCGAGGACGATCCGGAGTGCCCGGCGGACGGCTGCCCGCCGATCTTCTGGTCGATCAGGTCCGCGAGATCCTGCAGACGGGGGCACTCGAACAGCGTCTTCATCGGCAGGTCGATCCGGAACCGCCGACGGAGCTGGTTGACCAGCCGGACCGCCAGCATGGAGTGACCACCGAGGGCGAAGAAGGAGTCATCGGCGGACACCCCGTCGACACCGAGCAGCTCGGACCAGATGCCAGCCATCGCGACAGCCGTGGGGGTGCGAGGCTCGGACCCGGCGCCGCTGTCCAGCGGGACGGCACGCGCACGCACGGCGGCGACGTCGAGCTTGCCGTTCGAGGTCAGCACCATCTTGTCGACGAGCTGGAACACCGACGGGATCATGTACTCGGGCAGCTTGCGTGCCAGGTGGCCACGCAACTCGGCCAGGGCGACCCCGACCCGGCTCTGGACGACCGCGACGAGGCGATCGTCCTCGGCGATGACGACCGCTTCGACGACCGCGGGATGCTCGCGCAGGCAGGACTCGATCTCACCGAGCTCGATGCGGTAGCCGTGCAGCTGCACCTGGGAATCGGCGCGGCCAATGAAGTGCAGCGCGCCGTCGGGGGTGTAGCGGGCGAGATCCCCGCTGCGGAACAGTTTGCCGGAGCCGACGGGCGAGGCGACGAAGCGCTGCGCCGTGAGCTCCGGCCGGTTCAGGTAGCCGCCGGCCACGCCCGCGCCGCCGACGAAGATCTCGCCCACCGCGCCAACGGGCAACAGCCGGCCGCGGGTGACCGGGTCCAGCAGCAGGAGCGTGGTCGTGGGGATCGGCGTGCCGATGATGCTGGTGTCGGAGTCGACGTCGGCCCGGGTGACCGTGCGGATGCTCGAGTGCACGGTGGTCTCGGTGATGCCGTACATGTTGACCAGCCGCACATGCGGGTAACGCTCCATCCACGAGCCGAGCATGGCCGGACGCAGCGCCTCTCCGCCAAAGATGACGTAGCGCAACCGGCTGAGGCTGCTGGGCGACTGGGGCTTCAACCCGAGCAGCCGCCGGAACGCGCTGGGCGTCTGGTTGAGGACCGTGACGCGCTCGCGCTGCAGCAGTTCCCAGAACTGCTCGGGGTCCTTCGCCTGCTCCTGGGTGACCAGGACCACCCGTCCGCCGTGGACCAGGCCGCCAAACAACTCCCATACCGAGAAATCGAAGGCGTAGGAGTGGAACATCGTCCAGACGTCGGACGCACCGAAGCTGAACGGCAAGCGGTCGTTGACCAGCAACCGGACGAGGTTGCGATGCGTGATCACGACACCCTTGGGCCGGCCGGTCGTCCCGGATGTGTAGATGCAGTACGCCGGCGTATCCAGCGCGACCCGCGGCAGCGCCGCTCCGGAGTTGTCGGACCGTGTCGGGTGCATGACCTGTCCGGCGAAGCCGTCCAGACCCGGATGAGACACCGCATCGTCGGCCACGATGGCCCACCGGGTGCCCGAGTCCGCGAGGATGAACTGCACGCGATCACCGGGCAGCGCTGGGTCGATCGGCAGGTAGCCGGCGCCGGCCAGCAGGACGGCCAGCATCGCCTGGACCTGCTCGGGGCCGCGCGGCAGCAGCAGGGCCACCAGCTCGCCCCGGCCGACGCCCTTCGCCACCAGCGCCCGCGCCAGTGCCTCGGCCCGGTCCAGCAGCTCGCGGTAGGTCAGCGAGATGTCCCCCGCGGTGATGGCCACCGCCTGTGGCCGGGCGAGTGCCCGCTGCCGGATGAGGTCGTGGACCGCCGTCTCGGGGTACCCGGCATCGGTGGCGTTCCACACCATCAGCTGGGTGTACCGCTCGTCCTCGGTCAACGGATCGGCATCGCCGATCGCCCGCTCGGGCGCGGCGATGAGCTGGTCGAGCAGCGCGCGATAGTGCTCGGTCATGGCCCGCATCTGGTCGTCGTCGAAGTACCGGCCATTGAAGACAAGCCAGCCATCGAGCGAACTGGAGCCCGGCTGCAGGAACAGGTGCAGATCGTACTTGCCGTATCCGCTGGCCGTCTGAACCTCCTCGGCGACGATGCCGCCGGCGGTACGCATCAGCCTGGGATCCTCGGAGTACGTGAACAGCACGTCGAACAAGGCCGTACGGCTCATGTCCTTGGACGGGTCGACCCGGCGTACCAGCTCGTCGAAGAACGCCTGATCATGTGCTCGGGCGTGGGCCGTCTCGGCGGCCGTCTGCGCGACGAGCGCGGTGAAAGGCATGCTCACGGCCGGGCGCAGCCGTACCGGCAACAGGTTGGCCAGCGGGCCGACCACATGCCGGGTCTCCGCGCGCCGCCCGGGGTGACTGACGCCGATGACCATGTCCTGCTGGCCGGAATACCAGCCGAGAAGCGCGGTGAAGGCGCCCAGCAGCACGTCCGAGACGCTGAAGCCAAGCCGCTCGGCGTTGGTCGCGAGGGCGGTGGGCAACGAGAACGCGACGCGCCGCTCCTCGTAGACGTGGATCGCCTCGCGCGGCCGCCGCTCGGGGAGCCGCAGCACGTCGACGGCGGGTTGCAGTCGAGCCGCACGGGAGTCCAGGTGCTCGGCATTGACCTCGGCCGACACCTCATCCAACCAGCCGGCGTAGCTGCTCTGGACGGGGGCCTCGCCGGCCATGCCGGCCAGGAGTTGCTCGGCGATGAGCCGCAGGGAGGCTCGGTCGACCACCGCCTGGTGGCCAACCAGTGCCAGCCAACCGCCGCCAGACTGCTCGGGCAACACGGCGACCCGCAGCAGACAGCCGCTCGTCAGATCGAACGGGGCCACCGCCCAGTCGGTCAGTGCCTCGGGCACACCGGAGCCCGCCACCCCGGGCTGCGCTGGCAGCCACTGCGGGCTGACCGTCACCTCGGATCGCACTCGCTGCACGATCCGACCCTCGACGCTGTCGAGCACGGTGCGCAGGGACTCGTGTGCCCGTACGACCGCGTCGAGCGCCTTGGCCAGCACGTCGGGGGCGGCGAGACGGTCGACCCGAAGGAACAGCGGCAGGTTGTGGTACACGGGCGACGTCGGGTACACGTGGCCGGCCTCGAACCGGTCGACGAACCACATGCGTTCCTGATGGGCCGAGGCGGCGCGCGCGATCGCCGGGAGACCGGAGTCGGTTGCCGGCGGAGCGGACACGACCACCGTGCTGCCGGCGGCCGTGGGCCTGTAACAGGCGTTCAGCTCCCGCAGCAGGACGCCCATCGACTCGCCGTCCCACAGCAGGTGGTGCAGGCAGAAGAAAACCAGCTGATCGGCCCCGGGGAGCTCGACGAGGGCCGCGGTCAGCAGGCGTCCAGACGCCGGATCGAACTCATGATGAGAGGCACTGGCCAGCCAGTCGCGCAGCGCCGCCTCCGAGTCCGCGCAATCGCGCAGGTCGACGCTGTCGACATGGGGTGACCACGGCTCGCCGACGACTTGCCACAACTCGCCGTCGCGCTCGTGGAACGCGGTGCGCAGCAACTCGTGTCGCGCCACCATCCTGGCCAGCGCGTGGGACAACTCCGCCGCATCGAGGCCGCCACCGGGAACCCGCCACGCCAGCGGGACGTTGTAGGCGGCACGGCCGGACTCCACCCGCTCGGCGAACCAGATGCGCTGCTGGAAGCTGGACGCGGGGACCTCCACGGCGGGGGCAGCGGGCGGAGAAGTCTTCTCGGCGGCCACGTTCGGCTTCGACGCCCGGACCTGCTCCGCGAAGTCAGCCAGGCGCGGATACTCGAACAACGTCCGGATCGAGACCTCCGTGCCGAAGTGACGCGACACCGCGAGAACCAGACTCTCCGCGAGCAGCGAATGCCCACCCAGCTCGAAGAACGAGTCCTCGGGGGTGATCCCGCCGACTCCCAAGACCTCCTGCCAGACGCCGACCATCGCGGCGACCTCGGCGGGGTACGCGGCCGCGGGGCGGGCATTGGTGGCGAGGGGGGCGGAAGGCGCTGTCGGGCTCGGCGCGGCCAGTACGGGCAGCGCGGCGTTCGGGTTCGTACCCAGCTCGCGCAGGATCGCGCGATAGTCGGCCGCCATCGCGGCGACCAGGGTCGGGCCCACGGCTCCAGCCGGATCCTTCCACAGCACATGCGTTCCCGCGCTGTCCTCGCGGACCATGACGGCCAGGGTGAACCCCGCGGTGCTTTCCATGTCCAGCAGGCTCAAGGTGGCGGTCGCATCGGGAGCGCACAGCCGCAGTGCCTGCACATCGACGCCCTCACGCAATCCCGCATTCCAGTACTGGAACACTGTCTGGTGGGTCCGAGCACGGGCGGCCGGGCCGGTCAGCCCAGCCGCTCGCATGATGGCCGGCAGCGGCAGCTCACCGTGCCGCATCGCATCCTTGACCCGGCCGCGCAGGCGGTGCACCAGATCGGCGTAGCTGTCCGAACCGCGGACCTCACTGCGGATCGGCAGTGCGTTCACGAAGTAGCCAATCCGGTCGCGCAGCGATTCGGTGGTCCGCCCGTGAAACGGCAGGAACGAGATCACGTCCTCGGAGCCGGTGTGTCGGCGCAGCAGCGCGAAATACCCGGCCATCAGGATGGTGACATAGGAAACGCCCAGGTCCTCGGCGCGGCCGCGCAAGTCGGCGACGAGCCGTGGCTCGAGTGTTTCACTCCGTACCGTGTACTGCGGTGCATCGACGGTGGCGGGCAGGGCGAACTCCGGGGCCGCCGCGCCCAGGACTCGGCGCCAGTACTCCCGGGACGGGTCACCGGCGGTGGTATCGGCCAGCTCCCGCGAACGGCGAGCATACTCCGTCAACGCCGCGGTAGGGTCGGCCGGAGGCAGCGACTCGCCCGCATAGGCCCGGCGCAAGGCATCGAGCAGGATCAGGATCGACGCCCCGTCGAACACGAGGTGGTGGATCGCCAGCAGCAGGACCGTCTCGTCCGGCCCACGCAACACATCGACCCGGGCCAACGGTCCTCGGCGAAGGTCGAAGGGGTGCTGCCAGGTCCGGCGTATGGCCGCGTCACGGTCGCCCACGAAGGTCGACTCCCGCACCTCGATGGGCGGCGCGTCGGACCAGTCCAGCACGAGCCCGTCGGCGCCCGACGTGATCCGAGCACGAAGTTGCGGGTAGGCCTCTCCCAGTGCGGCGATGGCCGCGCGCAGCCGCGTCATATCGAGCGTGCCGCGCACCAGGAATGGGGTCGGGATGATGTGCGACCATTGGCTGGGATCCAGCTTCCAGCCAATCCACATGGCCTCTTGTCCGACGGAGAGAGGGATTTGCCGTGGTGCGGTGTTCATGTGTTGCTCTTTCTTGACCGGTCAGCGCCGGGAGCCGGTGGCGGCGTCGTAGGTAAGGTGATCGAGGGTGGTGCCGCTCAGCCATGCGGCATTGAGCGATGGGACATGGGTGGGCGCGTCGGCGGAGAGCCGGCGACGCAGATCGGCGATGCGGTGCCCGGCCGATACGCAATAGACGTCGGCCAGATCCTGCCCGCTGTGGTCGCCGGTAGAGGCCATCTTGGAGGCGCGGGCGAGCGTCAGGGACATGACGAGGAGTTCTCGGGCAATGCCGGTGAGCAAGATGAGAGTCCGCTCGTTCTCCTGCAGCGAGGCACGATCGGCGTTGCGGCGCGCCAACTCCAGACAGGTCGCCCCGAACCGATGGACCTCGTCCGCGACCCAGCGGAGGTGGCCGAGGTTGCGGTCGGTGAGGACGGCGCCGTCGAAATCGCGCCGGCCTGGCTCGTTCTTCGCCAGTTCGTCCGCGTGGTCGGGCTCGGGGTAGTAGTACGACAGGATCGACATCCGAGCGATCCAGTTGTCGATCTGGAAGTCCACGCCCCCGGAGATCCGCAGGTTACGCGCGTCGCGCATGAACCGCTCGACCGGGACCGGCGGCGCGCCCCGCTGTTGTTTGCTGTGCGCGGTCTCATAGCCCTCCGCCGCCAGCAGCGACATCGTCCGGTCGACGACGTCCCAGCAGAGCAGCGAGCTGACGTTCTTGGAGGCGTTCTGCTCGAAGCGCTGGTTGATCTGCCGCCCCTGGTCATCCGGGAGCAGGCACCACTGCGACATCGTCTCGATCGCGAAGGTCTGCGCGAGCGACTCCGCCAGCTGCTGCTGAATCTCCTGGTAGTCCGCCAGCTTCCGGCCGTCGACCTCCCGCCGCAGCACGAAGTCTCGCGCCCATTGCACGCACAGCTTGGCGATCGCCAGCGACGGCGCCGCGATGAGGTGCAGCCGGCCCCGAGCCACCATCTTCGCGGTCTCCGGGGTCACCCGGACCTGATGTTCGGAGGCGCGCTCCACGAACATCTGGTCCGCGGGCACGAGCACGTTGTCGAAGTTCAGCCAGCCGTTGGGGAAGCCCTTGATTCCCATGTACTCGTGCCACTGTCCGGCGGTCACGCCAGGACTGTCGGTCCGCACGAAGAACATCTGGACCCGCTCCTGGCCGTTGTCGCGGACTGTCGCCGAGACGCTGACCAGCTCGGCGACGGGCGCGTGCCCCACGAAGACCTTCTGGCCGTTCAGCAGATAGGCCTCCGCCGTTTCGACTCGCGTGGCGGTGGTGGCGCGGCGCTGGTTCGCCGCCCCCTGGGGCTCGCTGTCGGCGCTGGCCGAGAGGCCGCCGCGAGCGACATGCGCGCGCAACAACTCACGCAGCGGCCCTTCGGGCACCACCGAGAGGAACGCGCTGGCGCCGAGCGCGTTCTCGATCGCGATCGACAGTGCAACCGGCGTGCTCCAACTCGCGGCCGCCACGACGACCCGGAACGTGTTGTAGTGCGAGAGTTCGTGCCCGCCGACCGATCGATCCGCCTGCAGCCGAAAGTAGCCGCGCGTGGCCAGCTCCGCGAGGAAGCCTTCAGGGAGCTGGCGGTCGCGGTCGACGGCCGTGGGGTCGATTCGCTCGCGAAGCAGAACGTTCAACTGCTCGACGAGGCGGTCGCCCTCGGCCCGGTCCTGTACGTCCTGGACAGGAAAGTCTCGGATCAGGTCCCAGCGGAACCTGCCCTGATAGAGCTCCTCCAGGAAGCTGGGCCGATTCGGGTCGCTGGAGAAGTTACGGGGTTTCTTGCTCATCGGATTCCTCGGGCTCAAATGGCGGCGGCAGGTCTGTGCGGGGCTACTGACGCTCCGACAGCGCCCGCCGGTCGGTCTTGCCAGACGCGTTTCGCGGCAACTCCGCCAACTGGACGAATCGTCCGGGCACCATGTGGGCGGGGAGCGTCGTGCGGGCGAGCGCGGTGAGTTCCTGCGTCGAAACGGCATCGGCGGCGTAGAAGGCAGACAGCATCCGGCCTCCTACCCGGCTACGGGTACAGACCACGGCCAGTTCCCGGATCCCGGAGGCCTTGCGCAACGCCGCCTCGACCTCTCCGAGTTCGATCCGGAAGCCGTTGATCTTCACCTGATCGTCGGCTCGACCCGAATAGCAATACACGTTGTTCTTCGTCCGCGTGGCCAGGTCACCACTGCGGTAGTAGACCCTCGGAGGATGGCCAGGGAGCGCCAGCAGGCGGAACCGTTCCGCGGTGAGCTCGGGCCGGTTGAGGTAGCCGACAGCGACTCCATCACCGGCAACCCAGATCTCGCCAGTCACCCCCGGCTCGACGGGAGCGCCACCGTCGTCGAGGACCTGAAGCTCCCAGCCATTCAATGGCTCGCCGAGGTCGGTGGCGAATTCGCGTTCATCGCCGGTGGATTGGAGCTCGGCGGGCAGAATCGGCCGAGTGGTGACGAACACCGTGGTTTCCGTGATGCCGTAGGTATTGATGAACTCACAGTCGGCGCGAACCGATTCCCGCCAGGACCGGATGTCGGCCACATCGATCGACTCGCCACCGAAGATGATGCGGCGCACGGTCACGGGGCGATCCGCGAACTGCCGCGCGGCGGCGGTCAGGTAGCGAAAGACAGAGGGCACGATGTTCATGACCGTGACCCGCTCCCGTACGAGCAACTCGGCACTGGCGCGCGGAGAGGCGGCGACCTCCGCTGGCACCACCACGAGGGTGGCACCCGTGGCCAACGCTCCCCACATCTCCCAAACCGAAAAGTCGAAGCAATAGGAGTGGAAGAGCGTCCACACGTCGGTTTCGCCAAACTGGTGCCGCGAACACACGGCATTCACCATGGCCACCACGCTGCGCCTGCGCACCTCCACGCCCTTCGGCTGACCCGTCGAGCCCGACGTGTAGATGACGTAGGCGGTGCTCTCGGGGTCGGCCTCGAGTCTCGGCGTGACAGGGACGTCCACGGACCAGTCGACCCGGTCCAGGCGAAGCACTCTCGCGACGCCGATTCCGTCAGGCACCTCCCGGTCGGAGATGATGACTGTCAGTCCACTGTCGCTGGCCATGAACTTGAGCCGCTCCAATGGGTACGCCGGATCGAGCGGCACGTACGTGTGGCCGGTCGCGATGATTGCAAGCACTGCCACCACCACGTCGGCCGTGCGTCCCAGGTGTAGACCGATACGGATACCCGGCTGCGGACACAGCTCGCGGATCGCCACCGCGAGCACATCCGCGCGGCGGGCAAGTTCCGCGTAGGTCAAACTGCCGCGCGGGTCGCGCACCGCATCCCGGGCGGCAACCCTGGCGGCCTGATGCGAGAACAGGCTGTAGAGGTCACCTGCTGATGTCATCGACATATTCTTTTGCCTTGTTTTGAGGAGACTAGAGATTGACGCGTACGCGCAATCGGCGAAGCCAGCTGTCGAGTTGGAGGACCATTTCGACGTCGGCCCGACCGAGCCAGCCGCCGCGGTCAAGCAGGCGGTGGTTCTCGATGACTTCCGTGGCGCGACGAAGGTCAATCAACGGACGTACGGGGGCAGTCGAGTCATCGAGCAGCATCCGCAGCCGTGTGACGAGCGAGGCCTTGTAGTGCGCGTCATAGGTGATTGGGTAGGGAACCTTGGCCCTCGTGAGCACTGACGGGGGCACCAGGTCCTTGGCAATGGCCCGTAGCAGGCTCTTCTCACGTCCGTCGAAGCGCTTCAATTGCCATGGGACGTTGTACAGATAAGAGACCAGGCGGTGGTCGGCAATAGGAAACCGGATCTGAAGCCCCGCCGCCGCTCCGAGCCGCTCCGAGTGATAGACCGTCTGCTCCAACAGGCGCGTCACATGGAGGTAGTCCACCTCCCGCGCCACACGGTCGACGGCGGCGGTGCCCGCGAGCTGCGGTACCTCTGCCTTGGCCTCGCGGTACAGCCGATCCAGGTAGCCGGCGACGTCCACCGATCGCAGTAACGCCTCGTCAAACAGCCCAGTGCCGATTCCGTACTCCATGCCGAACCCGCGGGCTCGCGCGATCCACGGAAACATGGAGGGCTCGCGCACCCCGTCGGTCGCACCGGAGAGGCCGCTGAAGATGGCATCAGCGGCCTCTCCGCTGAGTACCACGGGCACCCGCTCCGCGACGCGCCGGCTGAAGATGAACGGGGTGATGTTCTTGTCCCCGAAGGGTGACGGGTGGTCCTTCGCCGCGAGCACGGAGGACAGGAGCACTGGATCAGACAGCTCCTGCGGGCGGACCGCGACCTCGTGGTGCTCGCAGCCCCACATCTGGACAACCTCTTCGGCGAACGGCCGATCAGGCACCGCGGCCGCCGTGTCGCCGAACATCACCGTGAATGTCCGCGGTGGCTTGCCGGAGTTGCTGGCGATCAGACCTGTCAGCGCGCTGGAGTCCAGGCCACCAGAGAGCAGGACCGCGGGATCGAGGCCGCGCAGATCCCGGCTGATGGCGTCAACGAGCAGCTCACGGATCTGCTTGAGGGTGTCTTCGCGGCCGAGGGTGTGGGGGCGGGCCTCCAGCGTCCAGTACCGGCGGTGGATCTCCCGGTCGCGCGTGAATCGGACCGTACCACCCGCCGGCACTTCGTACACGCCGCGCAGCGCCCCGCGCCCAGGGCTGCGCAACTGGGTAACGAGGGCGCATAGCCCATTGTCGTCGATCTCCGGAGTCACCAGGGGGTGCGCCGCCAGGGCCGCGACCTCCGAGGCGAACACGACGCCATGGGGTAGCAGGGCATAGCTCAGCGGCTTGATGCCCACCCGGTCTCGCCCGAGTAGCAGCTCGTCGGTCCGAGCGTCCCAGACGGCAAATGCGAAGTTGCCCTCCATCCGCTCCACCGCCTCGTGCCCCCACCGCAGGTACGCATGCAGCACGACCTCGGCCACCGACGGGGGCCCTCCCGCACAGGAACCAGCACCCGCGGCGGCCCACAGGTCATCCGCGTTGTGAAGGTACCCATCGCAGACCGCCGCGACCATCGCCTGACCGTTCTGCTCAATCACAGCCGGCTGGGCCGTCCCTACCCAGACGGCATCCGTCCGCTGCCCCAATATCGCCCGCGGGCTCAGCCACAGACCCTCGCCGTGACGCCCACGCGCGACGAGCGCCGCCACGAGCTGGGACGCGGCCAGCCCTTCAGACCTCAGATCGCGTTCGCGATCGATCCACCCGGCAATCCCGGACATTACCCATCCCCCGACATTCCGAGATCGCTGACCAGCGCCTCGATGCGCGCCGTGACGCAAAAGACGAACTTCACGGAATTTTCCATGATTTTGTTTCCGTGGTGATGTGTGATTATGGCTGGCTTATGAGCTGTAATTATAGAAGCCACTTGCATTCAGACTCTTGAAAATCATCTTCTTCTCAAGGGATGAGAGAACTGCTCGGGAAACACTTGCAGGCCGTGGCCAGATGATTCCGAGGCGACAGCAAGAGGGGGCGAAGAGGGGGCGCCTCATAGTGAATGAGAGCCAATGAAGTAAAGCAAGTTCGTAACCCCGCGAACTCATTGGGTGTAGAGCCTGTCGTGCCGCCGTAGCTGAGAAGTTTCTGAGGAATACACTCAGCCCCTGCATGGGCGGGTTGTAGCGTCTGGCTTAGAATCTTCTCAGGATCTCCCCAGGCGGGCCTTCCAGGTTCGAGCCATGTGCTCTCCGCTTTGACTGCTGGATGCCCACTTTGGTGTTTGCTGGGCGAATGTGTGGGACTGAGTCTGCCCGGGGCGAGGTGTGACGCAAATGCTGGCGAATATCGTACCTATTCGGGCAGCTACTAACCGAGCGGGTGCTCGAGCGTTTCGTAATACGGCCTTGGCCAGGATGCAGCGAAATCATGCGACTCCAGGTCTTCTCCGCGTCGCGTGCGTCCGCGCGTGTCCAACCGGTTCGAGGCCTCTGGCCTGAATCGTGGCTTCGTCGACGAAACTCGCATGTGACGCTCGGTCGAGAGTTCCTGGAGCGTCTGGTCCACGCCGTGGAAGGCGCGATCCACCGGGCTCGGCGTGTCCCTCAGCCAGCCGCCGTTGGCGTGGGCCAATGAATCTTCATCCCAGGACTCCCGAGGCCCCCACTTTGGATTCACCCGGATTCAGGTTCCAGGCACGAGTCCCTGTCCGGTGAGCTTGAGCGCGAGCTGGCGCACTTCCTGGCTGTTGAAGGGCTTTCTCAGCTCCTTGAGCAGCTTGAGATCCCTGAACTCCCGCATCAGCTCCGCCCAGGAGTAGTCGGAGTAGGCCGAGCAGAGCACCACGCCCAGCGAGGGATCCACCTCGCGCAGCCGCCGCAGCGTCTCGGCGCCATTCCAGCCGGGCGGCATCCGGTAGTCGAGGAAGACCAGCGAGTAGGGCCGGTGGGCCTTCAGGGCCGCCTGGATCTTCGCCAGGCCTTCCTGCCCCTGGTAGGCCGAATCCACCTCGAACATGTTCTCGTCACAGACCACGGCGCGAACGGGCGCCGAACCGAAGAGCGCCGCCTCCAACTCGTCGATGTCGCTCTGGCTCCGGCGCTGGGGCGGACCGAGGATCCGGCGGAAGTCGGTGTGAATGGCCTCGGAGTCGTCGATGACGAGAATCCGCTTCTTGCTCGCACATGCGCTCATGCGGCCTCCTGGTGGGGCAGGTAGGGGAGTTCCAGCGTGAAGGTGGCTCCATGCCCCGGGCCGTTGCTGTGGACGGTCAGCGAGCCACCCATTTCCTGGGCCGCGATGGCACTGGAATGCAAGCCGAAGCCATGTCCCTCGTCCCGGGTGGTGAAGCCGTACTGGAAGATGCGGGTGAGCATCTCCGGCGCGATGCCCATGCCGTTGTCGTGCACCTGGATGCGGACGCGGCCGGACTCCGCGGGCTCCAGCTCCACGCGCAGTGTCCGCTCGGCCGGTGGCACTCCATCCATGGCGTACTTGGCGTTGCTGACCAGATTGACGAGGATCATCAGCGTCTTGTTCTTGTCGGTGAGCATCGGCGGCAGGGCCGCCAGGTGCCGCACCACCTTCACCTGGTGACGGGTGAGTCCGGCCGAGTTGATGCGCAGCGCGTCCTCCACCAGGTCGGCCAGCTGGACGGACTCATGCAACCGGGGCGTGCGCGCGTAGTTCTGCTGCACCTTGACGATGTCACCCACGTGCTCGGTGTAACGCCCCACCTCCTCGAGCAGCGAGATGATCTGCTGGCGCTCGTCGAGCAGGTTCTCCCCCAGCTTGCTCAGCAGGGGCATGACGTTGCGTCCGCGCGTGTCCTGGGTGAGGAAGGTGCCGAGGTCGGACTGGCGCTCCTGGAGCAGGAGGGCGATGCGGCCCACGTGCTCCACGCGCAAGTTCGCCACGCGCTCCTTGGCGAGCTGGGCGGAGGTGTAGACGCTGTTGAGGACGTTGCCCACGTTGTGCAGCACGTTGGTGGCGATCTCGGCCATGCCGGCGCGGCGGGCGGTCTGCACCAACTGCATGTGGACTTCCTTGAGCTCTCGCGTCCGCTCCTCGACGTGCTGCTCGAGTCCCTCGTTGGCATGACGCAGCTCTTCCTCTCGCCGTTGCACCTGGTTGGCCATGCTCCGGAAGGCGCGGGCCAGTTGCCCCAGCTCGTCGCCCCGGGAGGTGTCCAGCTCGACGTGGAACTCACCGGCGGCCACCCGATCCGAGGCCTGGGTGAGGGCGAGCAGCGGACGGGAGATCTGCTGCTGGAGCACCTGGTACAGGATGGCCAGCTCGAGGCACAGCGAGAGGACTCCGAGTAGCAGGACGGTCCGGGCCGCCTGGAAGGCGGGCCCGGTCACCGTGGATTCGGGCAGCACGGTGGCGAAGTTCCAACCGGGGCCCTGGAGCCGGGCCAGGGCGAGGTACTCGCCGTACCGGGGCAGCTCCAGCACGGTCTCGTCGGGGGGGAGGTTCTTCGCCTGCTCGATGAGGCTCCGCAGGTGGGCCTGGGGATCCGTGGCGCCTGTCTGCTCGGATTGGGCGATGAGCTCCCCATTGTCGCGGAAGATGAGGTTGTACGCACCCGGCAGGTGATCGTTGATGGTGCGGGCCATCAACTCCTCGAGGAGCACGTCATGGCTGAGTGTCGCGAGGTGGCGGCCCTCCTGCTCCATCGGCGTGGAGACCGAGGCCATCGGCTCGTGGCTTACCGGATCCTCGTAGACGCCGGACCAGGTCGTCTTCCGCTCGGGATCGTTCTGGGGAAGGCTGATGGTGTAGTGCGTGAAGTCGGTGATCCGGAAGTCCGGCGCGACCTGCTGGCACCAGGCGGAGTTGGCGGGCCAGTAGAGGACGAAGGCCCCCTCGGGCAGCGTGATGCCGGTATTGGTGAAACGGACATGGAAGGCGGGTCCGTACCAGGAGACCACGTCGTATGAGGCGAGGAGCCTCCGGCGCAGATCCGTGTCGACCGTCACGCCCCGGGGGACGAAGACACACGGCTCCCGCGTCCCCTCGAACTCCTCGGCACGGTTGCGCAGGGTGCCGTCGGGCTCCTGGACGAAGAGGCGAGCGAAACGGGCGTCCACCTGCTCCGGCGGGAGGGCCTGGAGTTGCTCCTCCAGGGCCTTCTTGAGCAGGGCATGGTTGTCCTCGGCCAGCAGGAAGATGGCCTGCTCGCGTTGGCCGCGCTCCGCGACATGCTGCCTCAGTTGAGCGAGCGCCTCGGTGTGCAGCGTGCTGTACATGTGGAGGTAGCTGAGGAGCGTGGTCAGGGCGATGATCACCGCGATGCGCACGCCCATGTGGATGAGCGTCGAACGGGCCAGCGGAGCTCGGAGGCGGGAGGGATGCGGCATGGCGAGCGGTCGGCGTGGCCTGAGCAGTCTATTTCAGCGAGCCGTCGATTGTGACCTACACGACGCCAGGGCCGTCTTGCCAATTCCATCCGGGAACGTGCCGGAAGGGGCTCGTCGGGCTGGTTCCTGGGCTAAGACGGCCTCGTCCTCACGGGCGGTGAACTACTGAAACGCTACGCGAGATACAAGGGGGCAGCGACATGGCGGAACGCATGGTGAAGTCCAATGGCATCGAATTGTGGACCGAGAGCTTCGGCGAGCCGGGCAACCCGCCGATCCTGCTGGTGATGGGCGCTTCGGCCCAGGGCCTTCTCTGGCCCGAGGAGTTCATCGAGCTGCTCGTCGCCGGGGGGCGTTACGTCATCCGCTACGACCATCGGGACACCGGCCAGTCGACCTGCCTCGACTTCCAGAAGAATCCCTACACGTTGGAGGACCTGGCCCGGGACGCGCTGGGGGTGCTCGATGCGTACGGCATCGCCGCGGCCCACCTGGTGGGCGCCTCACTGGGCGGGATGATCTGCCAGCTCGTGAGCATCCGCCACCCGGAGCGCGTGCGCTCCCTCACGGTGATGATGTCCACGCCGCTGCGTCCCGGAATCATGGAGAGCTTCCAGCAGGCCTTCCAGGGGAAGACTCCGGAAGGAGAGCTTCCACCGCCCGCGCCCCGCGCGATCGCGGTGCAACTGGCGGCGGCCAGCCACCCGCCTCGCAACCGCGAGGAGATCATCGAGCTCCAGGTGAAGATGGCTCGGACGATGGCCGCCAGCGCGGTCCCCTTCGATGAGCAGGAGTGTCGGCGCACGGTGGAGCGGATGTTCAACCGCGCGCGCAACCCCGCTTCCTCGATGAACCACGGGTTCGTGCCCTCACCCACGCCAGCGCACGCCGAGGCGCTGAAGCACCTGCGCGTGCCCACGCTCGTCATCCACGGGACGGATGACCCGATGTTCCCCGCCGCGCATGGGGTCGCCGTGGCGGAGCGCATCCCCGGAGCGAAGCTGCTCATGCTGGAGGCAATGGGCCATGATCTTCCCCGCCCGCTGTTCGGGGAGATCTCCCGGGCGCTCCTCGCCCATACGGGCGCGAAGGCCTGACGCCGGGCTCGTCAGGCGAGCGCAGGAGCGAGCGGCTCGGCGAGCGGCCCGTGCTGTTGCTGGAGCGGGTGCAGGGGCAGACCCTGTCCGAGTCCACATCCACCGGGCCCCCCTCGGGTGTGCGTCTCGCGCCAGGGCTCAATCCCTGGCACCGCGGTGGCTCAGTAGAAGGAGAACGGCCACCACGAGAGCATCGGCTGGCCCGCGTCATCCCTGGCCAGGTTGCCGTTGCCCGGCATGCTCTGCATCCAGTACATCACCCAACCCCCGCTGCAATCCGGGGCGATGCTGTTGTAGGCGGAGAACTTGGAGGTGGAGAAGACCTCCCGCTTGTCCTGGCCGCCGGGGCCGTTGCGCATGCGGAAGTTCTCGCAGGTGGACACCTGCGCCTGGGGGCTCTGATCGTCGTAGTGGCCGCGCGAGTTGGGCGCCAGGTGGATGCTCTGGCAGGCCGGCACGTAGGGCTGGATCGTTCCCTGGCTCGTGCCCACGTTGTAGCTCACCCGGCCGCCGGACCCCTCCAGGGCCTTCTGCACACAGGTGCTGTCCCAGGCGGTGGTGCAGCACTGCGGAGCCGACGCGCAGACGCTGGCCGCGGTGGCGCTGCACGTGCTGGACAGGGCGGCGCCCACCACCAGCTCCTGGTGCGCGCAGGTGCTCGCGGCGTGGTTGAGGCAGGCGTTGGGGTTGTCGTAGGGACAGGAGTACCAGCTCTCGAAGGGGCGGCCGTAGCGGGTGTCGAGGTTGAAGTCGGCGAACTCCTTGAAGTACCGGGTGAAGTAGGGGATGAGGCCGCGGTTGCCGGTGGACTCGATGCCATGGCCCATGCTGTGCGAGTAGCAGCCGGGGCCGCGGGTGTTGTTCACCCAGCCGATGCGGATGGAGCGCGTGCAGTGGGCGGGCAGCGCGGCCACGTCCTCGTCATCGAAGCAGCCATTGCCCGCGCAGGTGTCCATCGGCTGGCCGGCGATGCGGTTGCGGTTCGCGTCGTACCGGGGCTTGAGCTCCAGCACCTCGGCGGCGCTCACGTCCGGCACGTCCGCGTCGCCGTACACCCAGACCTCGTGCACCACACCCGCGTTGACGGCCTCGCACAGATCCATCAGGTGCCCGTCGGCCGCGCGCAGGCCGTAGTACTGGGCGAACTCCTGGGAAAAGAGCTTCGCGTAGTCGAAGCTCCAGTAGCCCTGCGCGGGGTTCTCGCGCGGGTACTTCGTGCTGTTGCGCCAGGCGTAGCCCGCGGGCACGCTCGCGTCGCGCAGGTCCACCGGTTTGATGGTGTATTGCAGCATGGGCTCGGCCGATGCGTCGCGGTAGGCGTGGTAGCGCGAGCCCTCCGTGAGGGCGTTGTTGATCTGATTCAGGTGGCTCATCATCGCCGCGTTGTCCTTGGCGTTGACGAAGTTGAGCGCGAGCACCGTGGGCCGCAACATGCGCACCTTCTCGTGGTTCTGCGCCAGCCAGGGATCCGAGTTGGCGGCGGACTGCGTGTTGGGCCACACCTCCTGGCCGAGCTGCTGCACCTGGGCCTGCGTCAGCGCCACGTTGTACAGGCGCACCTCGTCAATCAGCCCGCCGAAGCCGGAGTTGGCCGGGTTGTTGCCGATGACGAGGGGACGGTTGGACTGCTGGAGTGTCCCGGAGACGGCCTTGGTGGCCCGCAGGACGCCATTCACGTAGAGCCGCAGGCTGGTGCCGTCATACACGCCCGCCACGTGCGCCCACTGGTTGGGCACCGCGGCCACGCGCACATCATGGGTGACGCCCCAGGTGCCGCCCGGCAGGGCGATGGAGAAGGAGTACTCCCCATTCCAGATGCCGAGGTTGTAGGAGTCGTAGCCGTACCACTTGTTGAGGATGGCGCGCCCACCCGTGAGCGTCTGACCGGGCTTGACCCAGGAGGCCAGCGTCAACGCGTTGGTGAGGTGGAAGGCCGGACGGTCCGGCACCTCCACCTTGTCATCCGTGAGATCGAACGAGCCGGCGCGGCGGATGCGCCCGTCCTCGTCGCAGCCCGCGCCGTTGGAGCGCGTGCCATGTGCGCCGTTGCCGGACGCGTCCGTCACGGTCGTCGTGGCGCAGCCATCATCGAACTTCCAATACGCCAGCGGCGCGGGCAGGGCGAGCAGTCCCCGCTGGCCCTGGTGGGTCTCCGAGGCCCGCTCGGGGCTCTCCTCCGTGGGGAAGCTCTCCCCGGTCGTGTCTGGCTGCACACCATTGCAGCCCGCGGCGAGCGCTCCCCACAACAAGACTCCCCTCAGAAGATCGCGGTGCATTGTTCGAACATCTCCCCCTTCATGGCGCGAACCATTCGCGCTTCGTCAGAGGGAACGTGGTGCCCGCGATTTCTTACGTGCGCCTTTTTTCACCCGCCCGAGCCCTAGGTCGGGTCTTGATGACCGGGATCCTCGATCCTCACGGGAGGCGTCTCCCCGACCTGGTTCTCATCGGGAGTGCCGTTCGGGGTTTTCTTTTTCTCGCTCGCGGGGCGTCGGGCAGTGGGCGTGCCCTGTGACGTGGAGTTCGAAGTGGAAGGCCGGGTGGGAGTACGAACGTCTGCCATGTGTGTCTCCTGCGTGTGAAGCGGGATGCCGCGTCAATGGGACGGCATCCCCGCGAATTCTTACGTGGGCTCACTCGTAGAGCAGCACGCCCCCGAGCCACCGTTGACCCTTGCCCTCGGCGAGCCACTGGCGCCGCTCGTCCCTCAGCGCCGAGGCCGGCGAGCTGCCCTGGCGGATCCGCTCCCGGACGGCGTTGAAGAACGCGGCCGCCTCCAGATCCGGGATTTCCTCGGTGGCGGCGAGCACCGCCCGGGCTCCCGCCTGGATGAAGGCCGCGGGCAGTCCCGAGGGCTCGTGGAGGATGTGGGCGCCGCGCGCGGCCCGGCAGGCGGCCAGCACCACCAGCGGCGCTCCCTCCAGGTGCTGCTCCCGGATGTGCCCCGCGCCCAGCTCGTCACTCATGCCCTCCTTGGCGAGCACGAGGGAGGAGAAGCGTGAGGCGGTGAGGAGGCCGTGGGTCACCAGATCGATGTCCGTCGCGTCCCGCATGGCCGCGAGCACCCGGGACGGTGTCGCCTCCGTGCCCAGCAGCACCCGCTGCTCCTCGGTCGGGCCAAAGGCCGTGCTCCATGCGTTGAGCTGTCCCAGGGTCCGCACCCTCTCGGAGGAGAGCGCCACGTCCTTCACCACGAGGTGGATGCCGCGTCCCATCGGCGGGGCGGGGGGAGGCCCCGCTCGCAGCCTGTAGCTCCACGCCACGTCCGCGGGCAGCAGGCCCGGTCGATCCATCAGGGGAGGCCGGGCGAAGGCCTCCACCTTCTCACACCCCTGAAGCGCGGCGAGGGCCTCGCCGGGAACGAAGCCGCTCAGGTTCTCCGGTAGCGGACTCCGGCGCGCGCCTTCGTGGTAGCCCAGGAGCTGACCCGCGGCGCCCCGGACGATGAGCAGGCTCCGCTCGCTGTCCTCGGTCGCGGCGACCAGGCACCGCCCGGGCAGGGGGTGGCCCTGCTCCCGGCCGAACAGCTCCAGCGCCGCGCCATGGTCGCCAGCCTTGCCCGCGTCGAGGATGAGCGACGTGAAGGTATAGGCCCGGAGCTTCTGGGCATCCTCGTCCCGGGTCAGGACGTCACTGGACTCCAGCTCCTGGAGGAGCTGCTCGAGCAGGGCGCGGCCCTTCTGGCGATCCCTCTCGATGGTGAACCGGCCCAGGGAATGTCGCAGCAGCAGGCGTTGGACCCGCGTGGTGCTGGCGGGCGCCTCCGCGAGCGCCCGGAGCAGGGCGGCCTCGTCCCCGGGGGTGGGGCGCTGCCGCGAGATGTCCGCGAGCGCCAGCGTTCCGACGAACGTCAGGGGGAGTTCCGTGGCCATCGCCCGATCGAGCTCCACGCGCGCCAGGTCGAAGCGCAGCTCGCTCAGCGCGAGGTTCGCCAGACTCTGGTGGGCGAAGCGCTCGTACTCCTTGTCCCCCTCGCGTCGCATGAGAAGCTCCGCGAACCAGGCACGTGCGAGCGGCCCATCGTCGCGCAACCGCGCGAGCTGCGCGAGGTGGCCGAGCGCGAGCTCCTCCTTGTCCCGGCTGTTCGTCGCGCGGGCACGCCGCCAGGCCTGCTCCGCGGCCACCTCCGCCTCGTCCAGCCGCAGCTGCTTGGATTCGATTCCGGCGAGCTCCATCTCGATGAACTGACAGCGGTACTCGATGGGGGTGGTGGCGCAGAGCGAGCGGGCGCCCAGGAGCGTCTGCCGGGCCTCCTCCTCCTGGCCTCTCGCCACCTGGGCCGCCGCGCGCTCCTGGGCGGCGAGCAGCCGGAACCAGGGATCCTGGCTGGCCTCGGCCCGCGCCTCGAAGTCCTCGAGGTGGCGGCCCACGGCCTTGGCGTAGACGAGCGCGCCCATGAGCAGATCTCCCTCGGGGGAGCTCAGCAACCGCGCGATGAGCGCCTGGACCTGCTCGGGCGGAAGGGTGCCCTGGCGAAGCTGGCCATAGGCCTGGGCCAGGGGGGCCCGGCGCGCGAAGTCACTCGCGGCGATGCGCTCGACATAGCGGGCCAACACGTCTCCTCCGGCCTGCTGATCGAGCTGCCGCGCCAGGGGAAGGAGTGCCTGGACCTGCTCGGGCGAGGTGCGGGTCCGAACGGCGTCATAGAAGTACAGCCGGAAGTTGGGGGCGCGCTCGGCGAGGAGCTCCGCGGAAGGTGGAGTGCCATTCGCGGCGAGCGCCCGCCCCGCGCTCACGACGCTCTTCCACCGCTGGATGCGGGCCTGCTCGGCGGCGCGAAGTGTCTCGGCGCGCTGGCGTGCCTCCTGCGCCCACCCGGGCTCTCCCCGCTGGGCGATGTCGAGGAAGAGGCGGGCCGAGGGCTCCAGGAGATCCAGCTCCCTCAGGGCCAGGGCCTTGTTCCAGAGCGCCGGGGGGAGTGTGGGCTCCTGGTCGAGCGCGCGCTCCAGGTGCCGGAGCGCCTCCTCGGGAGAGCCCTCGAGGAGCAGGGCCGTGGCCCGGAGCGTCTCGTTCCGAGGTGTACCCGGCAGGGGCGCGAGGTACTCCAGGGCCTGCGCCACCAGACTCTTGTCGTTCCTCGCGAGCAGGGCGGCCGCCAGCCCCGCGCCGTCGTCGTTCCGTTCGAGCTCCGCGAGCGTCTCGAGCGGAAGCCTCGCGCCTCGCGAGGGCTCCTGCCCCATCCTCCGGGCCGCCAGGGGCCGGTGGGGCTCGGCGTCCGCGAGGGCCAGGCGCATCTCGAGCCGGCGCTCCGGCTCACGCATCAACCAGGGATCCGTCCGCGAGGCTCCGGGCCGCACGAGGACGAGGGCGAGGAGCGCGGCACAAGCCACCCCCACGAGGGCCGCCATGCCCCAGCGGGGGAAGGCGCGGCGGGGCGGCGCGGGGAGGGGAGCCGGCAGCCGCTCGACATGGCGCGAGGCCATCATCTTGAGCTGCAAGAGGTCTCCCAGCCCGGCCTGGCACCGGGCACACTCCAGCAGGTGCTCGCGGAAGGCCTCCGCCTCGTCGGGAGCCAGCTCGCCATCCGCGAAGCGCTCGAGTCGTTCACAGTGCGCGGACATCAGTTGTCTCCCACTTGGATGAGGGGTTCGAGCAGCTTGCGCAGTTTCGAGCGGGCGTCGTGGAGCCGCTTGGCCACGGTGCCCTCCTGGATGCCGAGTTCCTGGGCGATCTCCTTGTACTTCCGGCCTCGGGCATGCATTTCGAAGGTGGTGCGCGCCACCGGGCTCAAGGCCTGGACGGCCGAGCTGAACTGCTCGTCGGAGACGCGCTCGTGGAGGGGGCGCGGGGGCGGCTCGGGAGCGGCCGGGAGCGCCTGCCGGGCCAGCTCCTCGACGCTCCGCTCCCGGGTGCGCTGTCTGCGGAGCTGATCGTAGAAGCAGTTCGTCAGGGTGGTGACGAGCCAGCTGGCACAGACATGCTCGTCGGGTAGCTGGGAGACCTGGCCGAAGGCCGCCAGGAAGCGAACGATCGTCTCCTGGGTGAGATCCTCGGCATCGGCGGGATTGCGGCAGAGGGCGCGAGCCTGGGCGAGCAGCCAGCGCCGTTGCCGGGCGAGGAGCTCATGTAGCCGCTGGGCAACCACCTCATCGGCATCTGACGGCAGGGTCATTAGCACTCACGAAGGGGACGGAGAGCGGGGAGCCTCTTACCCTCGAAGTGCCAGAGCGTTCAAACCCGGACGGTTGCCTGGGGAGGAATCATGCCTCCAGGGGGCGCTCGATGGTGAAGGTGGCGCTCTCCCCTCGGGAGGGAGAGAGGGCCTCGGACCTTCCTCTCCCGACGTGCCGCGCCCCGCCAGGCGATGAGGTCCGAGCGGAGGAAGTTCCTAGAGGTGCAGGCCTCCAGAAACCTCGATGCGCTGGGCGGTCACCCACCGGTTCGCATCGGAAAGCAGCGAGGCGATCATCGGACCGATATCATCGGGAACGCCGGTCCGGCCGAGCGCGGTGTTCGCGGCCACCTCCCGGTTGAGGGCGGGATTGTCGCGCACCGCACCTCCGAAGAAGTCAGTCTCGGTGGCGCCGGGCGCGACCACGTTGACGGTGATGCCGCGCGGGGCCAGTTCCTTCGCCATGTAGCGCGTGAGGATCTCGACGGCCCCCTTCATCGAGGCATAGGCCGCACTGCCCGCGCTGACGAAGCGGGTGAGCCCGGTGGAGAGATTCACGATCCTTCCGCCCTCGGCGATCAGCGGTAGCAGCTTCTGCGTCAGGAAGAGCACGCCCTTGAAGTGGAGGTTGCAGAGCCGATCGAAGTCCTCTTCGGTGATCTGGTCGAACGGGGCCGGGTGGTGTGCCCCCGCGTTGTTGACGAGATGGTCGAAACGGTCTCTTGCCCACACGCTCCGTAGCGCTTCTTGCACCTGCTTGGCGAAACCATCGAAGGAGGCGATGTCGCCGACGTCGAGCCGCAGGGCGACGGCCTTTCGTCCGAGCGCTTCGATGGCCACTACGAGGTTGTCGGCTTCAGCGCGATTCGAGTGATAGGTCACAATCACATCGGTGCCGCGCCTGGCCAGGCTGATGGCCGTGTTGCGTCCGAGACCGCGGCTGGCACCGGTGACGAGTGCCACTTTTCCTGTTGGGTTCATTTGCATCTCCTTCGGCCTGGGCCACTCCCAGGCGTGTTGGGTGAGTGCAATCATGCGAAAGGCCACTTGGGCCTTCATGCTCGAACCCTCGAATTTCTTGCCTGATCCTCCAAAAGTGGTGGGTGGTGCCTGGAGGCCGCGGTACAGTTGGCTGGAAGGAAGGTTCGCGGGCCGAGCGGCTCGTGCGCGGAGACCCTGCATGCCGTCGGCCCTGAAGACCGCCCTGGTGCAGTTCATTGACGCGAGCGGCGGTGGTGATGGTGTGTTCTCCACGCCGATAGACGGTCTCGCCGTGATGAGGACGAGCCGAGAAGTCCTGCCTCATCATTTGATCTACAAGCCGGCGCTCTGCATCGCCGTGCAAGGCTCGAAACAGGTATCGCTGGGCGATAGCGTGTTCGACTACACAGGGATGCAAGCCCTTGTCGTCGGCGTGGAACTTCCGGCGTTCGGAAGGGTGACCCGGGCGAGTGCCACCGAGCCCTATCTGGGCATGACCGTCGAATTCGATGTCGGTGTCATGAGGGAGGTCATGGAGCAGCTCGGTGTTCCGCCCCAGCCAGGAGGTGATGCCGGCTCCGCGGTTTTCGTGGAGGATCTCTCCGCTCCCCTCGTGGATTGTCTCACGCGGCTGGTGCGCATGCTCGCGACGCCCGTGGCGATCCCCATCCTTCAGCCCTCTGTCATGCGGGAAATCTACTTCTGGTTGCTGACGGGTCCCCATGGTGGCGAGTTCCGCAAGCTCGCGCTCCCGAATGGTCACATGCAGCGTATCGCCGACGCGATCTACATCCTGAGGCGGAATTTCTCGCGTCCCATTCGCATCAAGGAGCTGGCCGCGGCCGCGCGGATGAGCGAGTCCTCCTTTCATCAACACTTCAGGGGGCTGATGTCCATGACCCCGCTTCAATATCAGAAACAGTTGCGGCTGCTGGAGGCACGGCGTCTGATGGTGGCGGAGGGCGAGAACGTGACGCAGGCCGCTCTTCAGGTGGGCTATGAAAGCGCATCTCAGTTCAGCCGGGAATACGCGCGCATGTTCGGGACGCCGCCCAAGCGCGATACCCTGAAGGCACTCCAGAAGCCGCGCGCCAGGGCGTGAAAAGGCCTGGCGAGACGAGGGGGCGCCGTGCGAATACCCCCGAACGCCGTCTCCCCTCACACAGGTGAAGGCCCGAGTCCCGCTCTTCCCCCGGGAACCCCGGGCGTGACAGCGTTGTCGGTGGCCACGTCCCCATTTCGAGGGCAGGTGGCCCCTGGGCTCGCCGATGGATCTCTTCCGCTTCGCGGGAGGAGACCCCGAGGGCATGGGGAACAGCCGCGGGCGGGGAACGTCTGTTCGCCCCTCAGTCGGGAGTGCTTCGGACCGGGAAACGGACGAACTCGGCCCCATCCGTTGCCAGGAACTGATCCAACAAGCGGAGGATGTCGGTGAGCGTCTTCTCCAGGTCTCCGCCATTCGCATGGAGGATTTGCTTGGCCCACCACTCTGGCAGATGGCGCCAGGTTGGATGCTGTTTGTAGATCCACTCGTTGAAGCGCGCTTGAGGGCTCACGAGGCCCGCATCTCCCAGGGCGTCATCGTAGCCCACCAGGTAGATGAAGAGATGATCGAGCGTGAAGTCAGGCGCGAACATCCCAGGGCGTTCGCAGATGTGGCGCATGTGCTCGAACACACTGCCCGCACGCAGAGCAGGACTCATGGAAGTTGGCTCACGATCTTCATCGAAAGGGTTCCAGGCGATTGCAACCGAGCCATGTACTCAGCGAGGGGCAGGCCAGCGGGTCCCGTCATGGCGTCATACAAGCGGTTCTCGATCTGTACCGCGTAATGGACCGCGTTCTCCGAGATTTGAATGGTTTTCGAGCGAGCACCCACGGGAAGATCGAAGCCGATGAGGTTGGCTCCTCGATGAGTGCCTGACGTGGTGAATTCGACGTATGAGGGCTTTCTTCCCAGTTGTTTGAATCCCTCGAAAACACTTCGAGCAACCTGGATGCATGGACCTGTTTTTTGATTGGTCGTGCTGAACGCGGACTGAAGGGCCAGCAGCCACTGCGGGGCGGTCCTTCCTGTCTGTAACTCCCAGAAGCTGATGGCCTCGGCGAAGTCCCCTCGTGCTATGGCGGCCAACATCCGAGTCCGGAGCGTGTCCGGCATCTGGAGAATGGCCTGGGAGACCCATCCCGCTGCTCCATTCGTGGGCGATGCCTGAACCGCTGTCGTCAAGACAAGCGTTAGAAAGAGCACGCGGATGTTCATTGATCCCCCCGAGATGTTGTCCGTCCGAAAGCACCTGCTCCCGGACGGACAACGCACCGTGTCCGGTACTACCACGGTGGGGTCGATTCCTGTCCCCGCCGGGTGGTACTAGAACGACAACCGGAAGTGGATGGACTTGGGCCGGGTGAGCTGATCGAAGCCCAGCGCGCTCAGGCTGTGTCCACGGCCCGAGTTCTTCACGCCAATCCATGGCAGTGCCGGATCCACCGAGTCGCACCGGTTCATGTAGACGGTGCCGAACTCGAGCTGGGTGGCGAAGCGCGCGGCACGCTCCCGATCCTTCGTCCAGACGCTCGCCGTCAGGCCGAGGTCCGACTTGTTCATCCGCGCGAGCGCTTCCTCGTCCGAGTCCACCGGCGCGATGGGCAGCAGCGGCCCAAAGGACTCCTGCCGCATCAACTGCATCGAGTCGTCCAGGTCCGTGAGGAGCGTGGCCTCGAAGAAGCGGCCCTTGCCCTCCACCTGGGTCCGCTTGCCGCCCACCACCACCCGGGCCCCCTTGCCGCGGGCGTCCTCCACGAGCTGCTCCAGCTCCAGCGGGTGGTTGGGCTGCGCGATGGGGCCCAGCGTCGTCTTGTCACTCATCGGATCGCCGAGCACGTACCCGCGCACCAGCGCCTCGCACGCCTCGGTGAAGCGCTTGTAGAGCGAGCGGTGCACGTAGACGCGCTCCACCGCGCAGCAGCTCTGGCCCGCGTTGTAGATGGCGCCGTCCACCACGTTCTCCACCGTCTTGTCGAAGTCACAGTCCGGTGCCACGTACGCGGGATCATTCCCGCCCAGCTCCAGCCCCATGTGCCGGAAGCGCGCGGAGCCCGCCAACGTGAGCCGCTGGCCGCCGTACACCGAGCCGGTGAACACCACGTGGTCCACCCGCGCGTCGCCCACCACGCGCTCGCTGGTGGGGTGATCGCAATGCATCGCCTGGACGAGGTGCGGGGGCGCTCCCGCCTCGACGAAGGCCCGGGCGAAGTGCTCCCCACACAGGGGCGAGCGCGGCGAGTGCTTCACCACCACCGCGTTGCCCGCCAGCACCGCCGGCACCACCACGTTCACCGCGGTGAGCAGCGGGTAGTTCCACGCGGGCAGATCCACCACCACGCCCAGCGGCTCCTTGACGATTCGGCGCTCGAAGCCCGCCTTGGGCGGCAGCACCACATCCGCCAGGGCCGTGTCCGCGATGGAGATCATGTACCGGGCCCGCTCGGCCATGCCGCGAATCTCTCCGCGCGCCTGGGCGAGCGGCTTGCCCATCATCCGGGAGATGTCCGTGGCGATGGCCTCCGCCTTCGCCTCCATGGCGGCGACCATGCGCTCGCACCAGTCCTTGCGCTGGGCGAGCGAGGTGGCACGCGCTGCCCGGGCGGCGGCTCGGGCCTGCTCGAGTACGGTGTTCACGGTGGCCTCGTCCGCGAGCGGAACGGTGCAGGCGACGTCGCCCGTGTAGGGATTGTCGACAGTCAGGGTGGTCATGGCCGACAAGGGTAGTGCCTTGGGACACGTCTCGTCCCGGGGGATGTCCAGCGCGGCGCCCTTCGTGCGTTCGCTCCTGGACGGCCGGAGGGCCGGGACGTACGGTGCTGCCATGCGCCGTCCCCCGTTCGCGAGCCTCCTGCTCGCCGTCCTCGCGCTACCTGCCTGTGTCTCCTCGCCCCCCCTCCGTCCTTCCGCGCCGACGCTGAGCGCCGTGGCGGACGCGCTCTTCGAGTCCGTGGAGCGCGAGGGCACCGGTGTGGGCGTCCTCGTGGTGGATGCGGCCACGGGCCTGCCGCTCTACGCCCGGCGCGAGAACGCCCGCTCGCTCCCCGCGTCCACCATGAAGGTGGTGTCCACCTCGGCGGCCCTGTCCGCGTTCGGCCCGGACTACCGCTTCCACACGCCCGTATGGTTGGAAGGCGCGCAGCTCGGCAACCTCTTCCTCGGAGACCTCGTGGTGGAGGCGTCCGGAGATCCCTCCCTGGGCTCGTGGCGATTTCCCGAGACGGCCCTGGCCTGTGAGCGGCTCGCCGATGCGCTGCTGGCCCGGGGCATCCGGCAGTGGCACGGGGCGCTCCAGGTGAGCCAGGCCAATTCGGGGCCGTACGATCTCTATGGTCCGGGCTGGGCCTGGGACGACGCGGCCTCGGCCTACAGCGCGGCCCCCACCGCCTTCGTCTTCCGGGAGAACGTGGTGGACCTCACCCTCACGCGCCCCGAGGGCCAGGACTGTGCCTCGCCCCTGCGGCGGCCCCTGGAGGTGCGCTACACCCCGCCCATCGATGCGTCCTCGACCGTGGTGTACACCGACCCGAGCGCCCAGCGGGCCGGGGTGGGGTGCGTGCGCGAGCGCGGGACGGGACGCACGCGCTGCGTCTGGCGCGCGCCGGGAGGACAGTGCCCGCGCCAGGCGTCCCTGCGCGTGTCCGTGGACGAGCCCCAGGCGCTGTTCACCGCCTGTCTGGAAGAGGCCCTGCGCGCGCGGGGCATCTGGCGCGTGCCGGAGGCCCAGGCGCAGGCCGTTCCCCCCGCGCTCCTGCGGCGAGAGCCGCTGCTGGACTTCGTCAGTCCCTCCCTCGCCGAGTTGGTGAAGGTGACGAACAAGGAATCCCTCAACCTCTACGCCGAGCGGCTCGCCTTGCGCTTCGCCCGCGAGCGCACGGGCAACGAGAGCTATGCCGCGCTGCGCGAGGCGATGGAGAAGGAGCTCGCGCGCCGGGGCATCCCCCCGCGGCTGTTGCGGTCCGTGGATGGCAGTGGCCTGTCCCGCTACAACCTGGCCACCGCGCGGGGGATGGTGGGGGTGCTCGCCACCAGCCTCCAGGAGCCGTCCGCGAGCGCGCTGGTGGACAGCCTGCCCATCGCCGGCGTGGATGGCACGCTCGCGAACAGTGCCTTCCCGCCGGAGCTTCGGGGCCTCATCCGCGCCAAGACGGGGACGCTCTCGGGGCAGAAGGCCTATGTGGGGCTCGCCGAGCGCCCTCACGACGCCGAGCACCCCCGCGTCGTCTTCGCGCTCCTGCTGAGCAACCTCGACGAGCAGCCGGCCTACACGGCGGGCCAGGTGTTCGAGCGCTTCGCCGAGGCGATGGTGAAGCTGCCCCCGCGCTGAAGACGATGGGGCAGCTCAAGGGCGCGAAACCCACTCGTCCGGCTATGCGCAAACGAGATGTGCCCAGTCCTGATGGCTTGAATGGACCCGCTCGGCTTTCCGAGCACCATGTATTCGAAGATCCGCATGAGCGGCAAGAACAGAAGCGCTCCATTGGAGACGAATCTGTCCTCGAAGGAAATCCATTTGTCCATCCACGTCTTCGAAGCTTGATCTTCTCTTACAGGAGAATGATAGGCGTTGGTTTCGGGCGTTCGTGGGTTTGAGGTTGGTTTGGAAAATTCATTTTCAACATGACAGGTGCGAAGTCATAAGAAGGGCGTTACTGCGGCGTGACAGCCCAGCCCGTGCCGTGTGCCGAAGTGTGCGTCCAGCGTGACAGCCCATCCGTTCTCCGCACTTCATGGGGCGCACAAGCACCTTGCGATAAACCCTCTTGGGTGCAAAGAATCCATACTCATCGTGAAGGAGGGGACGATGCGGAATGGGGCCGCCATCCAGGTCGAGTTGCTGGGACGAGCGCGGGTGCTCCTTTCGGAAGAGCCGCCCCGGCAGCTGGAGCGCAAGGCGGCCGCGCTGGTGACCTATCTCGCGCTCGAAGGGGCCACGCAGCGGCGCCGGCTCGCGGGCCTTCTCTGGCCGGGGACCTCCGAAAGAAAGGCCCGTGGCAACCTGCGCCAGCTCCTGCACCGCTTGAGAGAGAAGCTCGGAGACCACGGCATTGAAGGCGATGACCCCGTATGGCTGTGCGACGGCTTGCTGGTCGATGCCGTCGCGCTGCGCAAGGTCGTCCTGACCGGAGAATACTCGCGGCTCTCGAGCTTCACTGGAGAGCTGCTCGCGGGTTTCTCTTTCGAGGATTGCTCCGAGCTGAACGAGTGGCTGCGTCATCAGCGTGGCTACTTCCGCGACATGAGGTTTCGTGCCGCTGAAGAGCAGGCCCTTCAATTGGAGAAGGAGGGACAGTTCGGCACGGCCATGGACGCGGCCCGGCGTCTGCTCAATCTGGAGCCCACCTCCGAGTCCGCGTGGCGGATGGTCATGCGGTTGCACTTGCATCAAGGAGACCGCTCCGCGGCGTTGAAGGCCTATCACGCTTGCAAGAAGTTGCTCGAACGGGAGCTGGGTGTCCAACCCTCGTTCCAGACTCAGGAACTCGCCCGGAGCGCCGAGCAGCCGTCCTTCCCGGAACGGGCACCTCCCAAAACAGACGTAAGCGAGCTGTCTCTTTCCGTTCTCTCGCCGCCAGAGCTGATCGGCCGCGAGCGGGAATGGGCCCTGCTGAAGGAGTCCTGGGCCGGCAACCAGCCCGTCTACATCTTTGGTGAGGCTGGTATCGGGAAGACCCGGTTGGTCACTGACTTCTGTAATGCCCAAGGCTCCTGGCTTCTGGTCTCGGCAAGGCCGTCCGACCCTTCCTTCCCCTATGCCACGTGTGCGCGGATGATCCAGCTGCTCCTGGAAGTCACCTCCGCTCACGCCCTGGAACGCAGGGTCCTGCAGGAACTCTCCCGGCTCAGTCCGATGCGAGGCGTCGAGGTGCGCTCCCCTCCCTCCAGTCCCGAGGAGAAGCTGCGTCTCTCCGAAGCTTTCGCCCAGCTCCTCTCGCTGCTCGGCCATGAGATGGACGCGATGGTCCTCGACGATGCACACCATTGTGACCCAGCCAGCTTCGAGCTGTATCTCCGCGCGCAGGATCTGTTGGACCAGAACGCGTCTTCCAGGAGGCCACGCATCATCACCTGCTTCCGGACGTTCGAGCTGCCGCCCCCGTTCGGGGAGCTGCTCCATCGTTATGTGGAAGCGGGATTCGCCAGGAAGCTCCTGCTGGAGCCACTGCCGCCGGACATGATGGCCCCCCTGCTTTCCAGCCTGGCCGTTCCGGAACTGGAGTCCCTCGCGGAAGACATGGCGAGCTATACGGGTGGTAATCCGCTCTTCATCGTCGAGACCGTCAAGTCGCTCGTGGAAACCCGGCACATCTCGAAGCTTGCCCTGACCTATCTCCCTCCGCCGCTCCGAGTGGTGCTCATCCTCGAGCAGCAGTTCAGACGGCTCTCGCCAGATGCGTTGAGGCTCGCCCGCCTCATCGCCATTGCCGGCACCGCCTTCCGGCCCAGGCACGCCTCCCGCATCCTCGACTTGTCGCTCGAACAGCTCGCCATGCCCTGGAAGGAACTGGAGCGGGCACGGCTGCTGTCCGGCACGTCCTTCACCAGTGGGTTGGCGCGGGGGCTGGTGATCGAGACCATGCCCCCGGGTGTGCGAGATGGCGTCATTCAGTACATCCTCTTTCTCCTGCGGCAGGAGCGCTGACCACCCCCGAGCTGGGGTGGAGTGGAGGAGGGGAGGAGCCACTTCGACGAGCAGCCGGCCTACACGGCGGGCCAGGTGTTCGAGCGCTTCGCGGAGGCGATGGTGAAGCTGCCTCCGCGCTGAACTCCTGGCCGCCCCTGCATTCTTCTTATGCTTGAGCGAAGCGGGTCCCGAGGCGAGGTCCTGGAGAGGCGGATGAGCCACGTGGGGAGCATCAGGAGGGTTCTCGTCACCGGCAGCTCGGGACGGCTCGGCGGGGAGATCTGTCGGCAACTCTCCGGCGAGTACCAGGTGACGGGCCTGGACACCGCACCTGGACCCTTCACGCAGGTCATCGGGAGCGTGGATGACCGTGCGCTCGTCTTCGCCCAGGTCGCGCGGGTGGACGCGGTCATCCACGTGGCCTCGCTGCACGCCCCACACCGGGAAGTGCTGCCGAAGTCGCGCTTCGTCGACGTGAACGTGCAGGGAGCGCTCCATCTGCTCGAGGCGGCGGCGAAGCACCGTTGCCAGCGCTTCGTGTACACGAGCACGACCTCGGTCTACGGGCGCGCGATGGAGCCCCGAGCGGATGCCGCCATCTGGGTGACGGAGGAGCTCGCGCCCGGGCCGCGAGACATCTACGACGTCACCAAGCTGGCCGCGGAGCAGCTCTGCTGGCTCGTCCACGAGGAGACGGGGCTGCCCGTCATCACCCTGCGCACCGCGCGCTTCTATCCGCAGCCGAGGGAGCTGATGGCCATCCACCGGCTCCACCGGGGGCTGGACGTGCGCGACTGCGCGTGGGCCCACCGGTTGGCGCTCGAATCCCCGGTGCCCTTCGGGCTGTACAACATCTCCGCCCGATCGCCCTTCCGGCGCGAGGACCTGACGGAGCTGCTGCACGACGCGTCGGCCGTCATCCGCCGCCGGGCCCCCACGGAGGCCGGACTGCTCCTCCAGCAAGGCATCCCTCTCCCCTCGCGCCTGGACCGAGTCTACGTCATCGAGCGGGCCGAAGCCGAGCTGGGCTTCCATCCCCGATTCAACGCACTCGAGCTCCTGCGGGACGAGTGAACGCCGACCTCCTCACGAGATGCGGGCGCGCCACGGCAAGGCCGAGCGCGCGCCGCCCGTTTCTTCCCTGGCCGAGGCGGGCCTCTCAGGGCTTCAGGTAGGGGCCGTCCACGCCCACCTTGCCCGGCGCCGGGTTGCCCGCGAGGTCGAGCACGTACACCCGCAGGTTGCCCTTGCCGGAGACGCTGGCGGTCAACGTGCCGCTCGTCACCGTCTTCACGTCCCCGGTGACGGCGTCCTTGTAGGTGCCGTTGGGGATGCCATTGAAGGTGGCGCCGCCGGAGACCGTCACCAGCGCGAAGCTGTCCACGCCCTTGGCCGAGTCCGTGAAGCGTCGCTTGAAGGCCATGCCGCCCACGACGCCGTCCGTGGAGTACTGGCCCTTCTGGAGCGCGGGGATGCGCCGGCGGATCTGATTGAGGCGTTGCAGGTGCTTCGCCAACGGCCTGGCGAGCGTCTCGGCGACCTTGCCCGAGGCGCTGCCCACCACGCCGAAGTCCGAGGCCGAGACGCTGCCCTCGAGGTTGTCGCCATAATAGGCGCGGCCGGTGGTGGCCAGGGCGCACGTGGGGCCGCAGTCGATTTGCTTGCCGGCCTGGAACTCGATCTCCGAGCCGTAATACAGCGTCGGGATGCCGCGGAAGGTCCACATGAGGCTCATGTTCTCCGCCCAGGCGTCGGTGCCTCCGGCGTAGCGGGTGCTGGACTTGTTCGGGCCGTAGTCGTGGGAGTCGACATACACGACGTTGTAGGTGGCGTCGTTGTAGCTGTCGTCCGAGTCCTTGCCATTGAAGAAGGCGTTGCTGGCCTCGCCGAAGTTCATGTGCATGCGCATGTCGATCACGCTCATGCCGGAGAACTGGCTGTGATCCGGCGCATGGTAGACATTGCCCTGGAGGAAGGCATTGGTGGACGTGGGCTGCGAGGCCGTGCCCTGGGCCTGCTCGTAGTTGTACTGCTCGAGCGCGGCGGCGGTGTCATCGGTGCTGTACGTCCGGCGCTCCTTCCAGGTGAAGAACTGCGCGGAGTGGTTGGGCGAGCCGCGGTTCCACTTGTCATTCACGAACGAGCCGACCTCGCCGAACATGAAGAAGTCCTTGCCCTTGGTGCCGAACTTCGCCTGGGCGTGCTGCTGGGCGGCCGGCAGGAGGCGCCGGTTCCAGGTGACGCGGGGGATGTGGACCGCGGTGTCGATGCGGAAGCCATCCACGCCCATGTCGATGTACTTGTTGTACACGTCGATGAGGAAGTTCTGCACGGGCGTGCTCTCCGTGTTGAAGTCCGCCAGGTCCTCGTGGATCCAGCAGCTGCGCGAGTCCTCGCCCTCCCAGTTGCCAATCCAGCACTGGTGGAAGTACTGCGCCGGGAACATGCCGGAGGTGGGATTGGGCCACTGGCAGTTGTAGAGGCGGTAGCCCTCCTTGCTGTAGCCGCCCGTGGCGACGCCCCAGTTGCGGCAGGTGTTGCCCGCGGGCTCGGCCGTCGACCACAGGTCCCCATTGTAATAGGACTTGCCGGAGGTGGGCTCCACCGTCAGACCGTCATAGGTGAAGCCAGACACGGGCGCGTCGTAGTACCAGCTCCACTGGCTGTCGCGCACGCCGTAGACCTTGGGCGAGAACAACCCCTTGGCTCCCCAGCGGCTGGAGTGGTTGTAGACCACGTCCTGGATGATCTTGATGCCCTTGGTGTGGGCGGCGTTGATGAGATCCTGGTAGCTCGCGCCGGAGGACTCCAGGCGGGGGTCGACCCGGTAGAAGTCCCAGCCGTGATAGCCGTGATAGTCATAGTCGGAGCGGTTGAGCACCACGGGGGTGATCCACACGGCGGAGAAGCCCAGGGCTTTGATGTAGTCGAGCTTCTGGATGAGCCCCTTGAAGTCGCCGCGGAACATCGGATCGTTGTTGGCGGCGTTGCCCGACTGGGTGTGCATGCTGCCGCCGCGGTTGTTCGAGGAGTCGCCGTCGTAGAAGCGTGCGGTGAGCACGAAGTAGATGGAGTCCTCGCGGATGTCTCCCCCCAGCGGCTGTCCCGCGGCGGCGGGGGGCGGGGCGTCGCCCGTGGTGGCCGAGGCCGTGGTGCTCGCGGCGGACTTGTTGCCCGCGGCGTCGAAGGACTTGACCGTGTAGAGGTAGGCGGTGCGGGCGCTTAGGCCGGTGTCGTTGTAGCTGGTGGAGGAGGTGGTCCAGGTCTTCGTGCCCTGGGTGCCACCGGTGCGCACCAGCTCGTAGCCCGTCACGCCGCGATCATCGCTCGAGGCGTTCCATGACAGCGTGATTTGGGTGCCAGAGGCCGAGGCGGTGAGCCCCGAGGGAATGGACGGCGCGCTCGTGTCGGGGGGGAGCGTCACGCAGGGGGAGGCGGCGTTGGTTGTGACCACGCCATCCTTGACGGTGATCCGCCCCGTGCCCAGGGAGTAGTCCGCGCCGCCGTTGTTGTCCCAGGTGGTGCCGTTGTTGAACGCCGCCTTCATGCTCGTGGCGGAGCCCAGGGTCACGGTCTTCTTCACCCAGTTGGCGCAGGCGGTCTCGTTCATCGCCACACCGGGCGACGGGGTCCAGGTGCCACCGGTCGGCGCGTAATGGATGTTGACGGTGCTCCAGCCGCGCGTGCCGGTGAAGTAATACACCTCGGCCTGGTTGGTGGTGGAGGTGGTGCAGGGCGAGCCCGCGTTGGCCAGGAGCTGGCCATTCTTGACCTGGTGGGTGCCGCTGGTCGGGAGGTTGTAATTGGCACCGGACTGGTTGTTGGGGTTGTCCCAGTGGTTCTGCCCATCGGTGAAGACGGCCTGGAAGGTGCTCGCCGTCCCCGTGGTGAGCACCTTCATCACCCAGTTCGTGCAGGCCGGGCTCAAGGCCGTGCCCGGCGAGGTCGTCCAGCTCCCGCTGGCGTCGTGGTGGATATAGGGCGCGCTCCACGCCTTGTAGGGGGTGTAATAATAGACGGTTACCGTGCCAGCGAACGCGGACGGACCTGTCAGCATCAGTGCCAGCAGGGCACTTCCTTTCCAGCGGACATTCATGGACTCGCGACCTTTCCAGGTGGTAGGGTTAAGACAGCGGGCGCTTGTATAGTCTTTTCTGGGTTTCTTGGAAATCGAGATGCTCGAGTCGTCCCGGATGTCTTGATGCGTCACGGATGAGGACCCCATGCGATTGTCGTGTCTTGGACTGGTGTTGGTCTCGTTGGGAGTGGGGGCCTGTGGGGTGTACGACGAGCCCCGGAGTGGGGACGAGCCCCAGGGTGGGAACGCGCCCGATTGTGTCGATGATGCGAAGGAGAACGACGACACGCTGGAACAAGGGCTGGCCGCCGGTCCCATTGGCCATGTCTTCAACCGTGGGCCCTTGAGTCTCCCTGGAAGGGTGGCGTGCCCCGGAGATGAGGATTGGATTCACGCCCGTGCGGACTGCTGCAGTGCGTCCGGCGCGCGGGTGAGCTGGGATGCCGCGCAGGGGCCCTTGGAGGTGGAACTCCTCGATGCCGCGGGCGCCCCGATCTCGCTGGACGCGCCCGATGACATCGTCCAGCGCCAACCGGGCGAGGTGTACCTGCTTCGTGCCAGGTACGGGGGCTCGTTCCTCGTGCGCGTCCGTACCCCTGCCGCGGTGGCGGTGCCATACTCCGTCGAGGTGTTCGCGCCCTTCTACCTCCCCTAGGGAGCGGACGCACAGGGGAGCGGAGCCGGTGCACGCGTCAACGCGCAATCACATACAGCCCTCAGGTTCAACATCACCCCCTGCGTCACGGAGGAGGAATCCATGCGGTGGCCATGTCTTGGGCTGATGCTGCTCTCGTTGGGAGGGGCAGGGGCCTGTGGTTCAACCGGGGCGGTGTCCGCCCCCCGGAGTGGGAACGCGCCCACGTGTACCGATGATGCGCGGGAGGATGACGACACGCTGGAACAAGGGCTGGCCGCCGCTCCCATCTCCCATATTTTCAACCATGGGCCCGCGAGGCAGGAGGGGCGGGTGGCCTGCCCCGGGGACGTGGACTGGATCCACGCCCATGCGGACTGCTGCAACCCGTCCGGCGCGCGGGTGCGCTGGGATGCTTCGCTGGGGCCCTTGGAGGTGGAACTCCTCGACTCCGAGGGAAACCCGATCCCGCTGGGCGCACCTGGCGACATCGTCCAGCGGCAACCGGGCGAGGTGTACCTGCTTCGCGCCGAGTACGGGGGCCGGTTCCTCGTGCGCGTCCGCACCAGCGGCGAGGTGGCGGTGCCGTACTCCGTCGAGCTGTTCGCGCCCGTGTTCGTCCGCTGAGCCATCCTCCATGGCTCCGCAGGCCACACCCGCGTGCCCTCCTTGTTGCTCCGTCGTCGACAACACGGGGAGCCGCGGTGTGGCCTCGCTCTCCGGGAAGGCCGCGAGGACGGCTCCGCTCGTGCTGGTACGCACCGTGCAACTCCCGCCGCGTCCACCCCCGGAGAACGCGATGATGAGACGCTCTGCGCTTCTGCTGTTCCCAGTCCTGTTCGGCCTCGCTTGTGGCGAGGACGCTACCGCCCCTTCTTCCGCCGAGGAGTTCCAGGCCAGCTCCGCCGCGCTGTCGGCGGTCTTCTCGGGCAGGGTCCTGGATGCCAACAACCAGCCCGTCGTCAATGCCCGCGTGACGGTGAATGGCATCAGCCGCTTCACCAACGGCACGGGGGCGTACTCCCTCTCGGTGACGGAGTCGCCAACGGGGTACGTGCTCGACATCCGCAAGGACGGCTACGGCCCGGTGAACAAGCTCCAGATGTCAGGCCAGCTCAGCCAGGTGTACGTGCTCCGCAAGGCCTACACGCAGCAGATCAGCCCCACGGCCAACACCGTCATCCAGGACCGGGTCTCCGGCATCCGCGTGGATGTGCTCGCGAACACCCTGCGCACCGCGACGGGCGGCCTGCCCGTGGGCGGCGTGCTGTTCTCCATCGTTCCGCACGGCCCGGACACCATGCCCGGTGACTTCACCGCGCGCAACGCGCTCGGCCAGACGGTGGCGCTCGAGACCGTGGGCGCGGTGACGCTGTCGGCCGTGGACAGCCAGGGCACCACGCTCGTGTTGGCCGCCGGGGCCACGATGAACGTGCGCCTGCCCGTGCCCGCCGCCCTCGGCGGCACCATGCCGGCCTGCGTGCTCAACGGGAGCTGCCGGACCGTGATGTGGCGCTTCAACCCGTCCACGGGTCTGTGGATCGAGCAGAGCGCGAGCCCCCAGTTCTCCACCACGGCCACGACGTTCCGGCTCACGGGCGTACGCCAGGGCGGCATCATCGATCCCCTGGATGGCCTGGGCACCTGGAACACCGACATCGAGAAGGTCAACCCGTCCTGCTCCATCATCGAGTTCGTCAACATCCCC
This sequence comes from Cystobacter fuscus DSM 2262, assembly GCF_000335475.2. Classification (NCBI taxonomy): domain Bacteria; kingdom Pseudomonadati; phylum Myxococcota; class Myxococcia; order Myxococcales; family Archangiaceae; genus Cystobacter; species Cystobacter fuscus. The sequence goes on from NZ_ANAH02000065.1 coordinate 58,710, forward strand.
CTGTCTTGCTACAACCCGCTGGGCACGACCCCCGAGCCTGGGCTCACCCTGCACCTCTCGCAGACGTCCTCGGGCAACGTGCTGTGGACGAGCACCGGGACCGTGCGCTCCAGCGCGACGTACATCGCGCAATACAACCTCCCCTCGAATGCCCCCCTTCAGTTGAAGGTGGAGTTCCCGGCGGATGATTGCGCCGACAACCTGACCCTGAGCGCGACCCCGGGGCCGTACACGGTTACGGGTAACACCATCTCGTACAACTCGGGCGCGCCCGCCTCCGGTCCGGGTTATCCGAAGGACTCGGCCGGCAACCCGATCGACTTCGCCGACGTGGCCGTCGGCGATCACACGTGCAGTTCGCACATCTACATCGAGGCGCATCCGTAAGGCGGCTCGCGTGGCACCCGGCGGCGTGCGCGAATCGGGCGCACGCCGCGTCCCCCCGGGGATGATTACACGCCGGCCGTCGCCCGGCACGCCTGACGACATGCAAGGGCGGTCGTGCTCCTAAGGGGCGAATCCCGCGGAGCGCATGGACAGGTCGCAATGCTCGATCAGGAGTTCGGTCAGCACCCGGATCTTCCGTGCGGGATGCTGACCCGGCGGTCGAACCACGTACGCACCCGCCGCGGGTGGTGGATGCCGCGTCATGACGGGCACGAGGGCTCCGGAGGCCACGTGTTCGTCGGTGAGCCAGTCGGGCAGGAGCGCGATCCCGACGCCCGCTGTCGCAGCCGCGAGCAGCGCCACGCCGTTGTCGGCCTTGAAGCGTCCCTGCGGACGAACCGTGATGACCTCGTCGCCGTCCATGAACTGCCAGGTCTCGGTGCCCTGCATCAGGCACGGGTGAGCGAGCAGTTCCTGCGGGGTCTCGGGCGACCCGTGCGCCTGGACATAGGCCGGGCTCGCGACGAGCTTCCCGTGGATCGTGGCGATGCGTCGTGCGATCAGGTTGGAGTCCTGGATGTATCCCACCCGTATCGCGCAGTCGTACCCTTCGGCGATGAGATCGACGAAGCGATCGCTGTAGCTGGTCTGGATGTGAAGCTGGGGGTGGCGTCGCGCCATTTCCGCGAGCACGGGAGCGAAATGAGTCAGGCCGAAAGACAGTGGCGCGGCCACACGAAGGCGTCCGCGAAGGTCACCGGCGGGAAGGATCGTCTCCCTTGCCGCGTCGATCTCGGCGCACACCCTGGCGGCGTGGTCACGGAACGTGGCCCCGGCCTCCGTGAGCGCAGCCCCCCGGGTTGATCGGGTCAGCAGCTGGACGCCGAGTTCCCCTTCGAGACGGACGAGCCGACGGCTGACGATCGACTTGGACACGCCGAGCCGCAGTGCCGCGGGCGAGACCCCGCCGGCATCAGCCACCTCCACAAACGTTCGCAGATCTTCGACGTCCAACTCAGCGTTCCACTTTCCGCGACACAGCTCGCCACGGAATCGTACTACCGCGTCGAGCGCCAGAACGCCACATTGAGTCTCCCAGCGGCGTTGTCGCTGGCGCACCACTCAATCACCCACTTCGCCACAACGGCACAAGGATGCTCCGATGACTTTCCGCAACGGCCTCTCTTCGCTTCTTCGTCCCGAGGACTCGGTCCTCGTCTTGATCGACCACCAGCCGTTCCAGCTCGCGAACGTGAACAGCCACGATCCGCACATGGTGGTCAACCATGCAACGGCCTTGGCGAAGGCCGCCAAGGCCTATGGCGTCCCGACCATTCTGACGAGCGTGATCGCCGATCGAGGCGGCCTCCTCTTCCCGCAGATCACCGATGTCTTCCCGGGCCAGGAGGTGATCGACCGGACGTTCATCAACACCTGGGAGGACCGGAAGGTCGTGGACGCGGTCAAGGCCACGGGGCGCAAGCAGCTGATCATCGCGGGCCTGTATACGGAGATCTGTGTCGCCATGCCGGTGATCCAGGCCCTCGGCGAGGGCTGGGATGTGACGGTGATCACCGATGCGTGTGGCGCCTTTTCGGTGGAGGCGCATCAGGTGGCCATCCAACGCATGATCGCGGCCGGCGCCAACATGATGACGTGGCTGGCACTCGTGTCCGAATGGCAGCGCGATCACGCGCGGACGGCGCACGTGGCTGAATTCGTCGACCTGCTCAAGAACCATGCGGCTGGCCTCGGCATTGCGTTCCTGTGGGAGCAGCAGTTGCTCAACACGCCCGTGCCCGGCAAAGCACGATGACCTGGGCGGGGGTGTGACGGCTCATCGGGCCTCGCATCCCCGTCACCGGCAAGGCCGGCCTGTGCGGTGCGGACGGCCCTCGTTCAGCCGACGTCAGGCCTTGATGTACTTCTCGGACACGTCCGAGAAGTCACGCTTCACATACCGCTCCAGTTGCATCGTGTTCACCGCATGCAGCAGCGCCTGGAAGTGTTTCACCAGCACGGTCTCGTTCTCGATGGCCGTGAGCTTGTGATCTGCTCGGGCCGCCCCCGTCTGCGGCCCTCCTCGGCCCCTCCGCTCCACTCCACCACCTCTCCACGGGCCTTCAATCCTTCCTATGCGCACTGCCTCCAGGGTCATGGGCCCCACGCGCTTCGCCTTGCGTGACGTGGCCATCGGATTTCCTCCTCCCGGGCGGGGATGATACAGGGTCCGTGGCCCGCGACGGACGTGGGCCTCATGGGAGGGAATACAATGCACTTTCGTTGGCTGGCCATCGTGGCCGCGTCGGGACTCTGGGTGGGGTGTGGCGGCGAGGCGGACAAGGCCCTCAATGGCTACAAGAAGGCCTCTCTGTCCTCCAAGGCGGACGTGGAGCAGTGGGCGGCGACGTCCAGCGCGCCCAACGTGTACGTGGCCGCCAACCAGGTAGCGCTCCTCTTGGGCCTGACGGGCATTGGCAGCGGCACCCAGGACACCTCGTGCCCCGCCCAGAAGAAGGACGGCACCACCACGACCTTCACGGGCGGCTGCACGGACGAGAACGGCGACGAGTGGTTCGGCTCCATGGAGCGGAAGCTCGAGAAGGAGGGGTCCGAAAACGCTACCCTCACCTACAAGGACTTCGGCTTCCATCAGACCACCAGCTGCTCGGGCAAGAGCGGCAAGACGAAGATCCTCTTCGCGGGGACCGCTTCCGTCAAGGGAGCCGACACGAAGCAGGAGTTCGACCTGGACATCCGCATGGACGTCTCGGGTCTGGATGAGGACTCCTGCGTGGAGCGCACCGACTCCGGCGCCTGGTCGTACCAGGGCACCTACGAGGGCTCGTCGGAGCTGACGGGGCGGCGCACGTGGAACGGCTCGGGCCGCATCGGCACCTCGGAGCTGGGCGTGGTCGAGGTCGAGACGAAGGCGGAGGTGGTGGACCCGTCGGAGTGCGGCGACGAGGCCCTCTCGGGCACCACCACCATCAAGTCGGACGGCCACACCGCCGTCATCACGTACGATGGCGCCACGGACTGTGATGAGTCCTCCACCGTGAAGTCGTCCCTCGACGGGGGCGCCTCGGTGGAACTCGAGGGCGTGAGCTGCACGAGCGCCACCGGTCCCGCGATCTCGGCCTGGGGCCTGGGCCTGCTCGGGGCGCTGGGGCTGATGCGCCGCCGCGCCCGGCGCTGAGCCGCGAGCGATGAAGTCCTCCCCGGCGCCTGTCTCGAGCGCCGGGGAGTCTGCTCACTGGAACCTGCGGCGATTCCTATCCGGCACCGCCGTGGTGGCGGTGCTGGTCGCCACCTGCATGGCATCCGGCCCGCCCTCCGCGCAATCGGGGCATTGCGCCAGCTCGTCCCAGCACTCCATGTGCACGGCGAAGAGCTCTCCACAGTCCTCACACGAAGACTCGACGACGACATTGGCGAACAAGCCCTTTGATTCCTCTCCACAGACAACACAGGGCAGGGAGTGCCTGGGCTTGAGCGCTCGGCTGTCTGGGAAGAGGTGGGAGTCGAGCAACGCCTGCTCGACACCTTCATGGGACGGCCTGATGCTGCAGTGGAGCGTTTGAAGGTGCGCCTGAAATAGACACGCGCAGAGGAGCGGACGCGGCTCAAAGCGGCGGGTGCGCGTCCCCTGAGAGTAGAAGGTCCGCGAGGTCACTGTGACGCCGTCGAGAACCGTATTGGCCGTGGCCGCGGAACGGGAGCCGCTTCCAGCCGCGGTTGCGCCGGACGGAAGGTCGAAATCCGTAGCTGGAGGAGGTGTGTCTCCGGCAGGGCGCGTTGGTCGTCCTCGTTCATCTATGTAGCATTACGTGTCTGTACCCTCGAGGCCGCTGCTGTCCCGGGCTGAACGCATGACGAGAAAACCCTTCTCCGCCTCCCGATGACAAAGATTCGCAATGCATACCTTCCCAAACCAAAAGCACCGCACATCCGGAGAAGTACTGAAGGCGAAGACCTCTCCCGACATGTACTCCGAAAGGGCAAAATGTAGCCCTGGTCCAATCAATACCAGGAGCGGAGCTGTTGTCACCTCCAGCGGCCCCGGAAGGAAAAAATCCCGTTTTTCTTGAAAATGATGCAATGTGCGTTGCAGTGAAGGCGTTTGCCTGAAAACCTGGGACTGCCCCGAAAGTCAGCCACGAGGCCCCGCATGATTTCCGCTGCTCGTCACATCTCCCTGGTTGCTCCTGCTTCCTCGACGGATCACTCGCCCCAGAAGGACTCGGGGCTCGTGCTGGACTGCCGCCCCTTCCGGGCCCAGCTCCAGAAGCTCCTCGCCGAGCGCCGGATGCCGTCTCTCATCACGGAGACCGAGCGCTTCCTGTTCGAGGCCGAGCTGCTCTTCCATTCGTTTCCGGAGCCCCTCCGGCGAGCCGTCTGTGAGTTCAAGAGCGGACTGAGCCGCTACCCCTTCATCGTTCTCTCCGGGCTGCCCACGGATCCCGCGCTGCCGCCCACGCCCCTGAACTCGCGGCGGCCCAGCATGGAGGGCAACCTGCTGGGGGAGGTCATCTCCGCCGCCTTCACGCGAGCGCTCGGCGAGCCCTTTGGCTATCTCCAGCAGAACGAGGGGGAGATCTTCGAGCACAACTCGCCGGTGAAGGTTCACGAGCGCGCCCAGTCCGGCGAGAGCTCGCTGGAGGAGCTGTTCTATCACACGGACGCTTCCTTCCATCCGCTGCCCCCGGACTTCGTGGTGCTCTGCTGCCTGCGTCCGGATCCGGAGCGCGCGGCCGTCACCTCGTTCTCCGCCCTGGATGACATCCTGGCCCGGCTCACGCCCCGGCAGCGCGAGGTGCTCGCCCAGCCGCGCTTCATGGCCGAGGGCGTGGAGTACGACTACGACGAGGTGGACGTGCGCGGCAACCGCAACCCGCTCGTGCCCCTGCTGCGCGGAACGCAGGAGCGCCCCTTCATCTTCTACGACCAGGACGTGCACCGCCCCCTGGACCCGGAGGCCGCCGAGGCGCTGAAGGCGCTGGATGAGGTCATGGAGGCTTGCGCCCTGAGGGTGCGTCTGGACGCCGGGGACGTGGCCCTCTTCGACAACCGCCGGAGCATCCACAAGCGCTCGCCGTTCCAGTCGCACTACGATGGGACGGATCGCTGGTGCCTGCTCACCTACGTGAGCGCGAGCCGTCTGGAGGCGTGCACGGAGCGGCGCGCGCCCGGTCGACGCCGCATCATCGACATGCCCGCCAACGTCCCCTGAGCCCCCAAGTGACGGGCCCGCGCCACCGGGCGCGGGAGGCCGTCACGCGGCGTCGTCCGCGAGGACCTGGGGCTTCACGCTCTTTGCCGGACCCGTCTCGTCGTTCGCGATGGGGAACCGGAGGATGAAGGTGGTGCCCTGACCTGGCTGGCTCTGCACCTCGACGCGGCCCTGGTGGCGGGTGATGATGTTGTAGCTGATGGACAGGCCCAACCCCGTTCCCTTGCCAGGGGGCTTGGTGGTGAAGAACGGGGTGAAGAGCTTGGCGCGCACCTCTGGCGGCATCCCATGCCCCGTGTCCGAGAAGCGCACCACCACCATATTCTCCTCCTGCTGCGTGGCAACGCGGATCTCCCCCCGCTCCGTGATGGCATGGGCGGCGTTGCTCAGCAGGTTGGTGAACACCTGGCTGAGCTGGGTGGGGTAGCCACGGATGAGCGGCACCTGCCCGTAGTCGTGCCGCACCTCGCACCGGCCCTCGAACTGATGCATCATCATCTTCAACGCGGTGGCCAGCTCCTTGTTCAGGTCGACCAGCTGTGGCTGTGCGGTCTCCTCCCGGACGAAGCTCCTCAAGCTGTGGACGATGTCCTTCACGCGCTGGGCCCCCGCGCGCGAGTCCTGGAGCAGCTCGTCCACGTCTCCGAGCAGGTAGTCCAGGTTCTCCTCCTGCCGCAAGGCGCGCAGGCGCTCGAGCAGCTCGTCCGGCGGCCTCTTTCGCTCTGGACCCATGGCCTCTTCCAGCTCGGTGTAGAGCCGCAGCAGCCGCGTGAAGTACGAGACGTACTGGGTGAGCGAGGACAGGTTGCTCATGATGTAGCCCATGGGATTGTTGATCTCATGGGCGATGCCGGCCGCGACCTGTCCCAACGAGGCCATGCGCTCGGACTGATGGATCTGGAGCTGCTGGGCCTCCAGCTCCCGGGTGGCGAGCCTCAGCTTCGCGGTCCGGCTCTGCACCAGCGCCTCCAACTGGTCGCGGTGGTGGCGGAGCTCCTCCTCGCTCTGGCGCAGCAGCTCCTCGGCGCGCCGCCGTCGCTGCTCACTGCGCCACCCCAGGATGACGCTGCTGCAGGTGGAGAGGAAGGGCTGGAGGAACTCGATGACCCCCTCGTCATAACCTCCGGGGCGGTTGGCGATGCCCACCATCCCCACCATCTCTCCACCGGACTTGAAGGGCAGACCCAGAAAGGCGCGCAAGGCGGGGTGTCCCTCGGGGATGCCACCCCGGCGCGAGTCCGTCGCGGGCGTGTTGGCCACCACCGGCTCCTTCCGGGTGAGCACGACTCCGAAGAGAGAACGGAGGTTGCGGAACTCCATGCCCGTGGGCGCCATCCGGGCGTAATGCTCCCTCAGCTCGTCCGTCCAGGCGATGTTGGTGATGGCGTGGGTCCGCAGGAAGGGCGAGCCATCCTCGTTGTGGTGCACCTCGCCAATGAAGCCGTATTCACTGTCTGTCAAATCGAGCAGTACCCCGAGTAACTTGTTGAAAAGTCGACTCGTACCACTGCCCTCGATGAACTCCAGCTGCGCCTCGGTGAGGGCCTGGAGCAGGCGGTTGGAGCGTTGGAGCTGCTGCTCTGCAGGGCCGCGAGCCACAGCGGACGCGTCGGAAGGGGTGGACGGAGTAGTCTTCGCGGAGTCGGACGAAAAGCCCAAAGCAGCTCACCTCGAGTTTCCCGGATTCTACTCGCGAGGAGCGTTTCTTGCTCCCCCCTCCGAAACAATTCAGCCGGAGTGAAACACCGGTACAAAAAAGCAGACCACCGCGATGCGCGGCGCCAACCCTCTCCCTCGGCACGGCCCTCATTCCGCCTCGACGCCCTGGTACCGGGGCCACGAGGGCTGAGCAGCCACGACCTTGGTTCTGGCCAGAGGGCGCCACAGCAGTGGAAGAAGCAGGGGGCTGGCGGTGCGGCCGGAGAGCTCATCGTCACCGGAGGATCGATCGCCGCCGCGGCCGGTAGTGTTCTCCTGGTCTGCTTGACCGTCAGCGCGGCCGTGGAAGGGGCGGAGACCCCGATCGACATCGCGGATGAGTTCTACGTCACGCACTTCTCGGCTACGGGAGGGCGCTGACGCGAATGCATGATGCCTTCTACGACTACAAGACCGAGAGTCCTGATACAGAGTTCGATCGGCTTGCATCCAAGCCCATCCTCTTCGCGGCTGAACGCACTCGGCACGGTGGTGGCCTCGGACACCACCAAGGTCATGCGAAGGATGCCCTGCGGCTCATCGCGGCGACTGGGCAGATCGTCGATCGCCCCTTCGAGATCGGCGATCGTCCGGGCGCATCGGACCTGAAGGGCGCGCCCTTCGTCGGTGAGCGACACGACCCTGGTTGTTCGGTGGAACAGCCGCGTCCCGGTCTGCGCCTCCAGCCTCGCGATCGCCTTGGCGACCGCAGACCGGGTGACGCGGAGCTTGAGAGCCGCTTGGGCGAAGCTGCCCGCGTCGGCTGCGGCCAGAAATATCCGTATGACATTCAGATCGTCCATCCAACCTCTTGGGGAACATCGGGGGCCAGAGTGGGGAGCCTCATTCGTCAATCAGCAGACTACATTGAGGATTGGAGAAGTCACTCACAAAGGAGAACGGCGCATGACCCGAAAGACAGTCCTCGTGACGGGCGCAAACGGCTACATCGGAAACGCGGTCGCCAAGGCGTTCAGCCGCGCCGGGTGGAAGGTCTACGGCCTGGTCCGGCGCGCGGAGGCGGCCAACGATCTGGCTCGTCATGAGATCCACCCGGTCATCGGTACGCCGGAAGATCTGTCCTTCCTGGATCAGACCGAGGGCTCGGTGTTCGACGTGATCGTGTCGAATACCGAAGACCCCAAGAATGCGGTCGACCATCTGGCGAAGGTTCGCACGATGATGAACACGATCGTGCGCCGGAGCGAGGACGCCGGAGTCCGTCCGCTGGTCATGTTCTCCAGTGGTTGCAAAGATTACGGCATGATGGCCGAAAAGCACGGCGATGCAGCGCTTGCCCCCCACACGGAAAACAGCCCGCTCAATCCTCCTGAGGTGCTGATTGCGCGGTGCACGCTCGGCGCGACGCTGCTCGACAAGGTTCAGACGCCCTATGACGCGATCGTCCTGCGCCCGACGATCGTCTATGGATTGTCATCCAGTCTCTACGGTTCGCTGTTCGATCTGGCAGCAAAGAGTGATGGCGTCCTCAGGTTCATGGCCGATCCAAACGCCGTGATGCACTCCTGCCACGTCGATGACTGTGCCGAGGCCTATGTGATGCTCGCTGAGCATCCGAACCGCAGCGGGGTTGTGGGCCAAGCCTTCAACATCTCAAACGCGCGATATGAGACGGCGCAGCAGATCGGAGAGGCGCTGGCGCGCTCTTATGGGCTCACGCTGGAGTTTGCCGCGCCGGAAGACGGTTCGGGTTTGAATTTAAACTCCGTGCACGGCCTCGCCAATTCCTGGCAGTGGGTTGGCTCGGACAAAATCCGCGCCGTCATCGGCTGGAAGGAACGGCGAGCGACCTTCGCCGAGGCGATCGAAGAATACCGCCTCGCCTACGAGGCGATAGTTCCCGCCAAGAACCAACATGTGCGCGACGCCGCCGGAGCCCCAGGAGTGTGTCGGACTTGAGCGCTCGGCTGTCTGGGAAGAGGTGGGCGTCGAGCAACGCCTGCTCGACACCTTCATGGGACGGCCTGATGCTGCAGTGGAGCGCTTGAAGGTGTGCCTGAAATAGGCACGCTCACCCTGGCGCGGTGTGACCGCGGAGGACAACGTCCTGCATGCGCTGGATGACATCGGCCCCGACACGGATGTCACAAGGGGCCCGTCCGCCGCGACTTCATCTATGAGTGCGATGGAGACGCTCCCGGCGGGGAGGGGCCGCCGGGAGCCGCCGGGGCTCAGCCGAGGATGAGCCGCTCGATGAGCGCCTTCTGCACGTGCATGCGGTTCTCCGCCTCGTCCCACACCGCCGACTGGGGACCGTCGAGCACCCCCGCGGAGATCTCCTCGCCGCGGTGCGCTGGCAGGCAGGCCGCACGATGGCGCCCGGCTTCGCCTGGGCCAGCAGGGCCTCGTCGAGCTGGTAGCCATTCAAATCCTTCATGCGCCGAGCGGACTCGGCCTCCTGGCCCATGCTCGTCCACACGTCCGTCACCAGCACGTCCGCGCCCTGGACGGCCTCGGAGGGGTCCGCCGTGACGTGCACGCGCCCCCCGGCCTCGGCCAGCAGCGACGCCGCCGGACGGTAGCCCTCGGGACAGCCCAGCCGCAGGTGGAAGTCGAAAAAGCGCGTGGCCTCCACGAACGAGCGGCCCATGTTGCTCGCGCAGTCACCCAGGAACGCCACCGTCTTGCCCTTCACTCCGCCCAGCCGCTCCTCCACCGTGAACAGGTCCGCCAGCACCTGCACCGGATGGCCTCCCTCGGACAGGCCGTTGATGACGGGCACCGCCGACGCCTTGGCGAACGCCTGGAGCCGGTCGTCCCCGAAGGTGCGGAACATGATGCAGTCCGCGTAGCCGGAGATGACGCGCGCGGTGTCCTCGATCGTCTCGCCGCGGGCGATCTGGCTGCTCGCCGAGGTGATCGTCGTCACCGTGCCGCCGAGCTGGTACATGGCCGCCTCGAAGGACAGGTGGGTGCGCGTCGAGGCCTTCTCGAACACCGCCACCAGGTGGCGGCCGGCCAGCGTCGTCACCACCTCCTTGCGCTTGCGACTCGCCTTGAGGGCATGCGCCCGGTCGAAGAGGGACCGGTAGTCGGCCTCGGTGAGGTCCGCCAGGGAGAGGAAGTCTTGCTTCACAGTGCAGCCTCCTGCAGCGAGTCGAAGAGGGTGGCGAGCCGGGGGATGGCCGTGGCCATCTCCCGCGCGCGCGCCGCGTGGGACTTGAGTTCCACCAGTTGTTTCTCCACCGACGCGGGGCCGGTGCCCCCCGCGTTGGCCTTGCGCTCCACCGCGCGCCGCGGATCCGCGCTCTTGAGCACCTCGGCGTCGAAGCGCGCATCCACCGACTGGGCCAGCTCCAGCGTCACCTGCGCCAGCGGCAGCCCCTTCTCCTGGCACGCGCGCACCAGCGCGCCCGTGGACTTGTAGGCCGTGCGGAAGGGAATGCCCTTCATCGCCAGCGCCTCGGCCACGTCCGTGGCCTGCATGTAGTCCGACTCCACCGCGGCCAGGCACTTCTCCTTGTCGAAGTACACCTTGCCCAGCGCCAGGTGGAGCATGGACAGCACGCTGGTGAGCAGCGGCCCCGTCTCCAGCAACACCTGCCGGTCCTCCTGCAGGTCGCGGCTGTAGCCCACCGGCAGGCCCTTCACGAGCACCGCCAGGTTGGTCAGGTTGCCCACCGCGCGTCCCGCCTTGCCACGGATGAGCTCGAAGACGTCCGGGTTGCGCTTCTGCGGCATCATGCTCGAGCCGCAGGCGATCTCCCCGTCCAGCTTCACGAAGCCGAACTCGGGCGAGGCGAAGTCGTAGAAGTCCGTGGCCACGCGGCTGGCGTGCAGCAGCGAGCGCATCGCCGCGTACGCGAAGTCCATGGCGAAGTCGCGGTCGCCCACCGTGTCCAGGCCGTTCATCGTCACGCGGGGAAAGCGCAACAGCTCGCGCGTCACCTCGCGATCGATGGGCAGGGACGTGCCGCCGATGGCGCCCACGCCCAGGGGCATCGGCGCCACGCTCTGCAGCACGAAGCCGAGCGCGTCCACGTCCCGGACGAACATGGCCGCGTAGCCACACAGCTGGTAGGCCAGGGAGATGGGCTGCGCGCGCTGGCGGTGCGTATAGGAGGGGAGGATGACGCCGCGCTCGGCCTCGGCCCGGGCCACGAGGCCCTCGATGAGCGTGGCCAGCACGCCGAGCGTCTCGGCCACCTTCTCGCGCACGTGCAGCCGCAGGTCGACCGCCACCTGATCATTGCGCGAGCGCCCGGTGTGCAGCAGGCCCGCGCGCTCACCCAGCACGCGGGTGATCTCCACCTCCACGGCCATGTGCACGTCTTCCTCGTCGGCCAGCCGCAGCGTGCCCGCCTGGGAGGCCTTCCAGATGGCCACGAGCTGCTCGCGGATGGCGCGCGCGTCCTCGGAGGGAATGAGGCGGGTGCGCGAGAGCATGGTGAGGTGGGCGAGGCTGCCCACCACATCCTCGCGCAGCAGGGCCTTGTCGAGCGACAGCGAGCTGGTGAAGGCCAACACTTCCGGGTGGAGGCCGGTTCCGCCCGTCGCGGCCGTCTTGGCAATCGTCATGGGGTGTCTTCCTTTCCAAAGAAGGCTTTCAACTTCCGGTTCAACGTGCGCGTGGAGCGGCCCCGCGCCGGGGCGACGAAGATGGTGTCATCTCCGGCGAGCGTCCCCAGGCACTCGAGCAGCCGCGCGTGATCGATGGCCGAGGCCACCAGGGGCGCGGAGCCGGGACGGGTGCGGACGACGACGAGCATCTCGTTGTCCTCCACCGAGAGGATCATCTCCCCCAGCTCCATCAATCGGGACTCGCCCCCGCGCGGGGGGGCCGCCTCCAGGCCGTACACCGTGCCGCCCTCGGGCAGGGACACGCGCATGGCGCCCAGCTGCGCCAGGTCCCTCGAGAGCGTGGCCTGGGTGACGTCGAAGCCCTCGCGCGAGAGCAGCTGTCCCAGCTCCTCCTGGGTACCCACCTGGTGCGTGCGCACGATGCGGCGGATGGCGTCCTGGCGCGCGGCCTTGTCTCCATTGTTCCGAAGCGGACTCACGTTGTAGGGCCTCCGGGGTCCTGGCTCAACGGGTGACAAGCGTGCCCACGCCCTTGTCGGTGAAGAGTTCGGCGATGAGGCTGTGGGGCACGCGCCCGTCGATGACGTGCACCCGCTCCACGCCCCCGCCAATGGCCTTGATGGCCATGATCGCGCGCGTCTGCATGCTGCCGCTGAAGGCGCCGGCGTCCAGGTGGGTCTGGAGTTGCGCGGCCGTCAGCTCGCTGAAGAGCTCCTTGTCCTTGAGGATGCCCGGTGCGTCGTGCAGGTAGACGAGCTTGTGCGCCTTGAGGGCCGTGGCCACCTCGGCGGCCACCACGTCCGAGCCCAGGTCATAGGTGAGGCCGTCCTCGCCCAGGCCCACCGGGGAGATGACGGGCACATAGCCCTGGCCGAGCATCATCTCCAGGAACTCGGGGTTGACGCGCGTCACCTCGCCCACGTGCTCGCGCGAGCGCCCGTCCTCGCTGGACATGCGCCGGGCGCGGATCATCGCCCCGTCCTTGCCGGACAGGCCCACGGCCCGGTCCCCCATGTTGTTGAGGATGGTGACGAGGTCGGAGTTGACCGAGCCCGACAGCACCATCTCCACCACCTTGAGGCCCGAGTCGTCCGAGACGAGCACGCCCTCCTGGCGCAGGCCCAGCTTGTCCAACGTGCGGGTGAGCTCCGGCCCGCCCCCGTGGACGATGATGGGTTGCAGGCCCGCGGAGCGCAAAAGCTCGATGTCGCGGCAGAAGGCCTGCTTGAGCGACTCCTTCACCATGGCCGCGCCGCCGTAGCGGATGACGCAGCGCTTGCCGCGGAAGCGCGAGATGTACGAGAGCGACTCGACGAGCAGCGTCGTCTTGAAGGCGGGGCTGTAGTTGGCCAGCCGGTCATCCTTGCCCACGCCGCCGTCCGGCTTGGACACGATGAGCGAGGTGTAGTCCGCGTTGATCTTCACGTAGTCGTACGAGAGATCGCACCCCCACGCCACGGCGGACGCCTCGCCATCGGTGAGGTGCACCTCCACGCGCACCTCGGGCTCGCGCATGCGGGCCTTGAGCACCGTGGCGTCGTAGGGCTGGGGCGTGCCCTCGTAGACGCAGACGCCCTGGATGCTGACCCGGGCGGGGTAGGGGTCCACGGCGTAGCCCTGGGTGCCAGCGCGCGCGCCCACGGTGGCCAGCACCCGGCCCCAGTTGGGATCGGCCCCGAAGACGGCCGCCTTCACCAGGGTGGAGCCCGCCACGGCGCGCGCCAGATCCTGGGCGATCGCCGGGGTGGGCACGCCCGTCACCTCCACCTCCAGCAGCTTGGTGGCGCCCTCGCCGTCCGCGGCGATCTCCCGCGCCATCTCCTGGCACAGCTCCGTCAGGGTGCTGGTGAAGGCGTCCCACTCCGGCCCGGTGCCGGTGAGGGGAGGGTTGCCCGCCCGGCCGTTGGCCAGCGCGTACACGGTGTCGTTGGGGCTCATGTCCCCGTCCACCGTCAGGCTGTTGAAGGAGCAGGACACGGCCTGGCGCAGGGCGGTGGCGAGCGGCTCCGGGGCGATGGCGCAATCGGTGACGATGACGGCGATGACCGTGGCGAGCGACGGGTGCATCATCCCCGAGCCCTTGAAGATGGCGGACACCGTCACGTCCCGGTCGAAGAGCCGCACCGAGCGCCACACCTGCTTGGGGCGCGTGTCGGTGGTCATGATGGCCTCGGCGGCGGCATCCGACTCGGGGCGCAGGCCCTCCTTGAGCGGGGCGAGCACCGCGCGCACCTTGGGCACGGGCAGCGGATGGCCGATGACGCCCGTGGAGGCGCAGAGCACGGCGGAGGGGGAGACGGAGAGGAGCTGGCCGAGCTCCTCGCGCAGGGTGCGCACGGCCTCGAGCCCCGCGGCGCCAGTGAGGGCGTTGGCGTTGCCCGAGTTGACGAGCACGGCCTGGACGTCCGCGGCGGGCAGGCGGGGCTCGGCGTCCTGCACGGGCGCGGAGCGGGCCTTGTTGGCGGTGAAGCAGCCCGCGGCGGCACAGGGCGTGTCGCTGTAGACGAGCGCCACGTCCTTGCGCTGGGGTTTGAGGCCGGCGTGCTGACCGGAGAAGAAGAATCCCGGAGGGACCCTCACGGAGTGAAGCCCCGGAGGGTGGACAGGCCGAGCGTCTCCTCCCAGCCCTTCATGAGGTTGAGGTTCTGCACGGCCTGGCCCGCGGCGCCCTTGACCAGGTTGTCGATCGCCGCCGTCACCACCACGCGGCCCGGATCATGCCCCGTGGCGTCCACGGCGAGCCCCACCGTGCAGCGGTTGGTGCCCACCACGGCCTTGAGCCCCACCGCGTCCGGCGAGGACTCCACCGAGAGGAAGGGGCAGTCCGCGTAGCTCTTCTCCAGGGCGGCGCGGGCCTCGGCGGCGGTGGCGCCCTGGGCCAGGCGCGCGTAGGCGGTGACGAGGATGCCGCGCTTGAGTGGCAACAGGTGCGCGGTGAAGGTGAGCGGCACGGCACGCCCGGCCACCCCCGCGAGCGTCTGGGCGATCTCCGGCGTGTGCTGGTGGCGCAGCACGCGGTAGGCGCGGAAGTCCTCGTCCACCTCGCTGAAGCTCATGTCCTCGTTGCCCTTGCGGCCCGCGCCCGTAGTGCCCGAGGCGGCGTCGAAGATGATGGAGCCCTCGTCGAGCAGCCCCGCGCGCAACAGCGGCGCCACGGACAGCGCGCACGCGGTGGCGTAACAGCCCGGGTTGGACACCAGCCGCGCCCGGGCGATGCGCTCGCGCGAGACGAGCTCCGGCAGGCCATACACCGCCTCCGCCAGCAGCGCGGGCGAGCCGTGGGTGAAGTTGTAGAAGGACGGGTAGGCCGCCGTGTCCTGGAGGCGGAAGGCGCCCGAGAGATCGATCACCCGCACGCCCGCCTCGAGCAGCCCCGGCACGAGCTCCAGCGAGGACTCGGCGGGCGTGGCCAGCAGCACCACCTCGCACTCGCGCGCCAGCTCGGCGCTCTGGTCCAGCGGCGCATAGCGCAGCTGCCCCACGGGGCCCATGATTCCCAGCCGGCGGCCCACCGACTCGCCCTTCCAGCGGTCGCTGGTCACCAGCCGCAGCTCCACCTGCCCGTGGGCCGCCAGGATGTGGGTCGCCTCGACGCCGGAGTAGCCGGACGCGCCAATGATGCCGATCGCCGCCTTATGCATGAGCGTGCATGGATATTCGCAATGCTGCATACACGCAAGGGGCAAATACGTGGCGGACGCGGCGGCGGGCCCCCGTGCCCCGGAGGGCGGAGCCTCAGGGCAGGGGCAGGGTGGTGGAGAAGGCGCCAGCCGCGTTCGACGTCGTCTCGCCGAGCAGCAGGGCGGAGTTCTCTCCCTCCACGGCCACCAGGCGGTAGAAGCGCAGGGCGGCGTTGGGCACGTCGGGCTGCTGCCCGCTCCCCTCGCCGAGGCGGACATAGCCGGTGACGCGGCGGCCCTTGGGCAGCGTGACGGAGACTTCCTGGGGCGTGGCGGGCGGGGGCGACACCCAGGGGTGCACCGTGACGATGCGGCTGAAGCGGGGCAGGTTCTCCAGGGAGGTGAAGTCGAAGCGGTAGACGCCGGGATCCAGCCAGAGCTCGAAGTGGCCCGCCTCGTCCGTGCGGCGGAGCGCCTCGACGCGACTGGAGGCGGGCCGGGGCGTGCCCGCCACTTCCTTGAGCAGTGTGGCCTCCACCAGGACGCCCGCGGCGGGCAGCGAGCCGACGGGCCCCAGCACGGTGCCCTCCACCTTGCGCCGCTGCTGGCAGACCACGTCCCCGAGCTTCGAGACGCTCACGCGCGGCACCACGATGCTCGTCTCCGTGGAGCCGGCGGGGGAGTTCGCTCGCGGCAGGATGGTCAGCAGGAGCTCGCGGTTGCTGCCCAACGGGGAGCTGGGCAGCGTGAGGAGCTCGAAGGTGCCATCCCCCTGGGACTCCACCTGCGGGCTGCGGTACTGCCCGCCGCCCAGCACCGAGCCCGACACGAAGAGCGTGGCCCCGGCCACCGGCTTGCCCTGCGGGTCCACCACCCGTCCCTGGAGCCGCACCGGCTCCCCATAGTCGGGCAGCAGGATGGGCTCGAGCAGCGCCCGGCTCGGATCGAGGTGGACGAGCATCTGGGGCACCAGGTCGTTCGTGGAGGTGACCCGCAGGGTGAGCGAGTCGCGCTCGAAGTCCGTCCGGCGCAACACCAGGGAGAACAGCCCGGTGGGGCCATTCACCTCCGCCCGCTGGGTCAGCGGATTCTTCCGCTCATCGAGCGCCTGCACTTCCAGCGGCACGTCCGCGGGCATGAGCTCTTTGTCGTAGCGCAACACCCTGGCGGTCAGCCGGACGAGCTGGGAGGGATCGGGCAGGAGGAAGTCGAGCATGGCGCTGCTGCCCGGCTGCACGTCGCTGCTGCTGGACAGGGGAGGAAGCTCTTTGTTGGCGGTGAGCAGCTCCACCGCGTAGCGCCCCGAGGCCACCGACAGCGAGTAGATGCCCTCGGCGTTGGGATCCAACGTGCTGGCCTCCTGCCTGCGCTGCACTCCGGGGATGAGCAGGCTCTCGCCCGAGATGCGCAGGGTGATGGGGGCGGAGTAGGCCGTGCTGGAGGTCGGCCCCTGCACGCGCACCCGCGCCCGGAGCGTGGAGGGGCCGCTGAGCAACAGCGTCTGCTGGTCGCGCAGCTCGTCCACCCTCAGATCCTGGGCGAACAGGCCCTCCTTGGGGTTGGGGACGACCTCCACCACGAGGTTCCTGCCCGGATCGCCGCACCCGTCGACGAAGCACACCTGGTCGTCCGCGCAGTCGCCGTCATCGCGGCAGCCCAGGACCCAATCCCCAAAGGACTGGCCACAGCCCAGCAGCAGCACCCCCGCGAGCAGTACCCTCGCCAACAGTCCCATGCCCGAGCGGTTCATGGGCAATTTCCCCGCTCGGTCCGCACGAACCACACATAGGACGTGGCGTAGCCGGGATTGGTCAGCGTCTCGCCGTTGGGCAGCTGGACGATGTCCGCCTGGGGCACCCGCCCCTGGAGGGCCCGGTCGGAGACGACCACCTCGACGACATGGTCACCCGGGGTGTTCAGCCGGCTGAACTCGGCCGAGTTGAAGATGGGCTTGATGGTGGGGCGCTCTTCACGTCTCGGATCGTTGCCCTTGGGCAGCAGGGTCACTTCCCGGTCCGCGCCACGCGGTTGGTTGGGATCGTAGTCCACGTACCAGTACGCCGTGAGCGTGTCGCCCACGTTGGGATCCTCCACGATGATGGAGAACTCCAGCGCGCAGAGGGGGACGGAGCCGAAGCCTCGGAGGATGCGGTAGGGGGGTTGCACCAGGTTCTCCACGATCCGGGGGGGGTCGTTGCGTGGGAAGGGCAGCCCGTCCAGGTAGTACTCGTCCTGGGGTAGGACACAGCCGCCCAGGACCCAGACCGCGGTCCCCAAACCCCACCCCTTTTGGAGGCAGAGTCCTAGCAATTGGCTGGCCAGCCGACTCGGGGGGGATTTCGTCGTCGCCATGCGCATTTACCCGGGGGTCACGGGAACGGGGGGGGAACGAACCGTGACAACCCTGTCATGAATTACAACAATTCCTCGTCGCCGTCCGTGGCGGGAGGCAGGGGCTCGCCGCTCTTGTCCGCTTCCAGCTTCTCGAAGTGGCGGAAGATGGTGCGCGGGTCCACGCCCAGATCCTTGGCCGTCTTGGTCTTGTTGCGGTTGTTCCGCTCGTAGACCTCCTGGATGTACTGCTTCTGCCAGCGCTCGCGCGCCTCGGCCAGGGGCAGCACCGGCTCCAGGTTCTCCGGCTTGAGGTCCAGGTCATCCGGCCCGAGCAGCGGCTTGTCCGAGAGCACCACGGCCTTCTTGATGCGGTTCTCCAGCTCGCGGATGTTGCCTGGCCAGCCGTACTTCTTCATGGCCACCGTGGCCGAGGGGGAGAAACCCTTGGCCCGGGCGCCGAACTCCTTGGTGTACTTCTGCAGGAAGTACTTGCCGAGCACGAACAGATCCTCGCCGCGCTCGCGCAAGGGGGGCAGCTTGAGCGTCACCACGTTGAGCCGGTAGTAGAGGTCCTCGCGGAAGGTGCCCTTGCGCACCTCTTCCTCCAGCACCCGGTTGGTGGCCGTCACCACGCGGATGTCCACGGGCTCGCCGCGGTGGTCGCCCACCTTGTAGACGACCTTCTCCTGCAGGGCGCGCAAGAGCTTCACCTGGAGTTGCAGCGGCATCTCGCCGATTTCGTCGAGGAAGAGCGTGCCGCCGATGGCCGCCTGGAAGCGGCCCATCTTGGTGTTCACCGCGCCGGTGAAGGCGCCGCGCACGTGGCCGAACAGCTCGCTCTCCAGGAGGTTCTCGGGAATGGCGCCGCAGTTGATGGTGACGAAGGGCCCCTTGGCGCGGGGCGAGTGGCGGTGCAGCTCGCGCGCGATGAGCTCCTTGCCCGTGCCCGTCTCGCCGGTGATGAGCACGGAGATGTCCGTGGGGGCGATCTTGTCGATGCGCTTGTACACGTCGAGCATGCCCTGGCAGGCGCCGACGATCTCCCCGTAGCGCGTGTCATCCAGGCGCTTGCGCAGCTCGGTGTTGTCCAGCTTCAGCTCGTTCACCAGGAGCGCGTTGTGGATGAGCAAGAGCGCCTGGGCCGCGAAGATGGTGAGCATGTCCAGGCTCTTGGGCTCGAAGCGGTTGACCAGCCGATCGTTGCCCACGTAGAGCACGCCGAAGAGCTCGTCGTCGCGCACCAGCGGCACGCACATGACGGAGAGCATCTGCAGGTTCACCACGGACTTGCTCACCTTGAACTCGGGATCCTCCAGCGCGTCGCTGAGGATGAGCGGCTGGCGCGTGCGCACCACCTTCTCGATGATGGAGTCGGACACGCGCTCCACCGCGTCCTCCAGGTTCTCGCGCGAGAGGTTGCGCGCCACCTTCACGCGCAGCTCGCCATTCTCCCGGAGGATGAGGAAGCCCTTGTCCGCCCGCGTCACCTCGATGGCCTCGTCCAGGAGGCTCTCCAGCAGCGTGTCCCGGCTGGCACCGCCGCCGAGCACCCGGGCGCTGAAGGCGGTGAGGCGGCGCAAGAGCAGCAGCTCGCGCCCCACCACGCCGGGCACCTCGCGGGTGGTGGAGTCGGGATCCGCCGTCGGCTCGGCCTGGTGGGTGAGGGACAGCGGGGGCGAGGCCGGGGCGGCGGGGCCGGGCGCGGCCTCCTCGCGGGTGAACACCAGCTCGGTGGCGCCCACGCGGATGACGTCGGAGGTGGCGAGCACGGCGCTGTCGCGCTTCTTGCCGTTGACCTGGAAGGTGGCGCCCAGGCTGCCCAGCTGGTAGCGCGCGCCATCGAAGAGCACGTGCAGGGCGCTGTCCGGCACGGACGGATCCTCCAGCGCCACGTCGTTGTCGGCCGAGCGGCCGATGCTGGTGATGCGCTTGTGCAGCAGGACCGTGCGGACCTTGCCCTGGGGAGAGCGGATGGTGAGGCTGGCCATGAGCGGACGCGTTCCTAGAAGGCGAGGGTGAAGCCGGCGCTCGCGCCACCGGAAGAGGGAACCAGGTGCAGCCGGGCCCGGGGCGCGGCCGGGTCCGGGGGCGTCTCGATGCGCGTGCTCACCACCTCGTCCTGGTGACGCCACAGCGCCTCGAGCACGCCCAGGGCATACACTCCGTAGAAGCCCAGGGCCGTGTTCCTGTTGATCGTCGACAACAGCTCGGCCTGATCCTTGTTGCTGGTGGGGATGTAGCGCACCTGCACCTCCCGGGGGCCGCGGACGTCATCCACCGACACCTTCTCCGTCCTGTAGAGCGCCTGGTGGGCGAAGTAGGTGGCGAGGCTGGTGGCGGCGAGCAGGCCCTCGGTCGCCGCGAACAGGGCGCCCATGCTCGTGCGGCCCTGCTGGAACTGGCCCGCGCCAAAGGGGACGAAGTTCACCAGCAGGCTGCGCTTCTCCACCTGGCGCACCGTCACCTGCCGCGACATCTCCTCCATGCGGCGGCGCTGCTCCTCGGCCTCCGCGCGCTCGCGCTCCCGGCGCTCGGCCTCCGCGCGCTCGCGCTCCAGCCGGGCCCGGCGCTCCTGGCGCACCCGCTCCAGCTCCTCGCCCATCTGCTCGCGCAAGGTGTCCAGGAAGTTCACCGCCGGGGGCGGCACCGCGAAGGGATCCAGGTGGAAGTCGGGATCCAGGCGCAAGAGCGCGCGGAAGTGGCGCGTGGCCTCGTCGGTGTGGTGCAGGTGGAAGGCGCTCAGCCCCGCGAGCTTGTGCAGCTCCAGCAAGTCCTGCTCGGACAGCCGCCCCCGGTCGATGCGGCTCGTCGCGCGCTCGAGCACCTCGGCGTAGTGGCCGTACTCGTAGGTGGCGCGCAGGGCGGGCACCTCCTCGTCCACCCAATCCGCGGCGAGCGTGATCCCGGGCACCCACAGCCCGAGCACGACGAGCAGGCGCAGGCAGCGGCTCATTCGGGGACGAGCACTCCTCTCACGATGTCGGACTTGCCCGGCTCGACGTAGGCCACGCGCTTCTCGGTGCGGTAGCCCGAGCGGCTGATCTCGTACTCCACGCGGTGCTGGAAGACCGCGGGGCCACGGACCGAGGGAATGTCGAAGGGGCGGGCCTGCGTGTCCCGGGCGGTGCGCGTCACTTCTCCCACGCGCACCAGGGCATCCGCCGGCTCGAGGTCGAAGGACAGCCGCGAGGCCTTGAGCTGGGCGCGCAGCCGGAAGACGTTCTCCGCCCCCGGACGCACCTCGATGCTCTCGCGCGCGTCCTCGCAGTAGTCGCAGGAGATGGTGATGGTGTGCATGCCCGCCAGGAGCGCCACCGAGTGCTGGGCGAGCGGCTCGGCGCTGCGCGCTCCGTCATCCACGCGGATGTAGCCGTAGGGCCGCACCAGGATGGAGACGGGCACGCGGGCCTGGACCGCGGGGGCCTGGGCCATGGAGGCCTGGGCCGCGGGGCGTGGGGCGGGCTTCTTGTCGCTCGCGGGTCGCCGCTCGAGCGGGGCCGGAGGGGGCTTCGCGGTGGACACCGTCTCGGGGGGGGCGGAGGGCGTCGCCCTGGCCGCCTCGGCCGCCGAGGCCGGGGGCGAGACGGGGGGGGCGGGCGGGGGCGCCTCGGTCCGCCGCGGGGCCTCGAGCTGGTTCAAGGCGAGGTGGACCCCCACACCGAGCGCCGAGACCAACAGCAACCCTCCGCCGATCCGCGCGCCCCGCGTGCGCCAGCGCTTGCGGCGGCGCTGCCGCTCCAGGCCCTCGAGCAGGGTGAGCGCGCGCGCGTTGGTGCCATCGAGCGCGAGCACCTGGTTGAGGCAGGCCAGCGCCCGGGGCGTGCGGCCCTCGGCGAGCAGACGCTCGCCGCGCTCGAGCCGCGAGGCGATGATGCGCGGGCGCATCAGCTTCTGGTACGAGGCCGGGTCGGCGAAGAAGGACACCAGCTCCTCGCCCACGCGCGCGAAGCCGAGCCCGGCGAGGTAGTCGGCCAGCGCGTCGCGCAGCGCGCCCGCGTGGGCGTAGCGCCGCGAGGGCTGCCGGGCCAGGCACGTGGCGCAGATGTCCGCCAGCTCGTCCGAGAGCGTGGGCACGCGCTGGCGGGGATCCTCGTAGGCGCCGTCGAGGATACGCTTGAGCGTGGCGGTGGCGTTGGCGGCGGTGAAGGGCAGCCGGCCGGTGATGAGCCCGTAGAGGATGGTGCCCAGCGAGAAGATGTCCGCGGCGGGCCCGGCCTCGTGGCCCTCGATGATCTCCGGCGCCATGTGCGCGGGCGAGCCCACCAGCGCGCCGGTGAGCGTCATCCGCTCCTCGGCGTCGAGCAGCCGGGCGATGCCGAAGTCCATCAGCTTGAGCACCCCGTCCTCGCGCACCATGACGTTCTCGGGCTTGAGGTCGCGGTGGATGACGCCGGCCTCGTGCGCGTGGGCGAGCGCGGCGGCGATCTCATGGACGATCATCGCGGCCAGCTCGGGGGGCTCGAGCGGGCCCTGGCCGTCCACGTACTCCTTGAGGGTGCGGCCACGCACGTACTCGGTGACGAGGAAGGCCTCGCGCGCTCCCTCGGCCGAGAAGTCGAACACCTCGAGGATGTTGGGGTGGTGCAGCCTCGCCACCGCCCGGGCCTCGCGCGCCAGGCGCTGGCGCGACTCGCTCTTGTGCGCCAGGTGGGGGTGCAGCACCTTGACCGCCACCTCCCGGTCCAACGCGGTGTCGAGCCCCTTGTAGACGACGCTCATGCCCCCCGAGCCCAGCTCCTCGAGGATGCGGTAGCGCCCGATGTGACTGCCGATGAGCGTCATGGAGGCGGAACGAGGTGGGAGACGGGCGCGCGTGTCAGGCAGAAGGCGGCGGGTATGACAGCGAAGTCGGGGTGCGGAGTCTAGAAGCCGAGCCCGCCGGGGCGCAACGCATCAGTCGCGCTTGAGACGGCGGCGCGCGGCGAGTCTGTCCAGCAGGGCGTGCAGGAGCGGCTCGGCCTGGCGGGGAAGCGAGCGGTCCGTTGGCGAGTGAACGGGCAGGGTGCGCGCGAGCCGGTAGATCTCCTCGAGCCGTTCGCGGATGAGCTCGCTGTCGGGGCGCTCCTGGAGGGCGCGGCGGTAGGCGGCGGCGGCGCCGACGTAGTCGCCCAGGCTGAAGAGGCGCTCGCCCTCGGCGACGGGTGAGGAGGGACCCTGGGGAATGGACTGGGGCAGGTTGCTGGCCTGGAGGGCACGCGAGGCCTGCAATTCCTGGGGATCCACGCTCTCGCGCAGGTGGGCGAGCTTGGTGGCGAGGGCGGGATCGTCGGGGAAGGCCTGGCCGAGTGTCTCGTAGAGGTGCAGGGCCTCGTCCAGTTCTCCGCGGCGCAGGGCGCGTTCGGCTTGGGCGACCATCTCGGCGCGGGCTTCGGGGGTCATCTGCGCCTCAGGTTACCGTGCGGGGCGCGGAAGTCATCTCCAAGTCTCGGGTGCTCACACACCCCGTGGCGAGGCCTTCACCTGTGGCACGGTCGTCAGGGGTCACCGGGTTCCGGGGCCGGGGCGTTTGGTGCTTGCCGCCTGACCTTGGACGTTGGCGGCATGAACCGACCCGACGAGTCACGAGGGCCTGGATTGGAGACAATTTTTTCATTTATTACAGGCTTTTCTGGTTTTGTTGGGAGTAACCTTTAGTATGGGAACAATCCACGGGGGGTACTGGATGACTTCCACACTGCGGGTACTGCCTGTTCCAAAGTCCGCTGAGAGGCCATGGAAGTGGGTGGCCCTGTTTCTGGGGTCCATCGTGCTGGCGACTGGTTGCGCGACGGTGACCACGGCCTCTGGCGACGGTGTGTTGCTGGACCACGGTCCTCTTGTTGCTCTGTCCGGGTCCGAGTTGAAGGTGGCACTGGCGAGCCCGACTGAAATTGTCATGCGCGCGGTGCCCGGAGGCGCCGTGCGGGCGGACGCCTTCGACTATCTGCTGCTGCTCGCGGGACTGGACAACGTCAGTGAGGAACTCCCGCGAGACGCGATCCTCACGCCCCAGAAGGCGGCTTTGGTGTTGGCTGGGCTGCTGCGCAAGCCCGTGACGCCTGGCTCGTTCCCGCCGCGCATGGCGGTCTGCCACCTGCTGCGCGAGGTGGTGGCGGGAGGGTCCGTTTCCCGTGAGGAGCTGTCTCGTCGCGTGGAGCGATTCAAGCGCGTGGCCGTGTTGCGGCCGGACGGCTATCTGGCCTGGGCACTCAACGGACGCACGCAGCAGAAGGTGGGTCCGGTGGCGTGGAAGGACGAGGCGTTTCGCGCCGGTCCCTTCGAACTGGGACGTTTCTACTCCAGCCATGGAGGAGTCTTCCGGTCGGCGGACGCGCAATTGCGCCCCATCATGAAAGAGCCCCCACTGGCCGAGGAGTACGACGACGCCGACTACATCAGCCGCACACTGGATGGAGCGGAGGAGTCCTTCGTCGAGCTGTACCACGCCATGGGCCAGTTGCTCACGCACCCGCTGGACAGCCTCGCGGCGCTGCAACGCCTTCCGGCGGGAGTGGCGGCCCTCATCGCGTCCTCTCCGGACTACTTCGAGCGCTTCCGGTACATGACTCGGGGCGAGCAGGTGAAGGCGCTCTCGAAGTTGATGACCCAGCTCTTCGTCACCTTTGGCGCGGTCAAGGGCACGACCAGCACGTTGACGAGAACCTTCTCGGGAACGGAGGCCACCGTGCCCGTCCTGTCCCTCTCGGCCGAGGGGGCGCTGATGGTGGAGCGCGTCGCGGTACCGGTGGGGAAGGTGGCCACGGTGCTGAGCGGTGGGCCATGGGCGGCGATCATCGTCCAGCAGGCACATGGGGCTGCTACCGGAGCCTCGGAGGCATCGCGGGGACAGATGCGGCCCGCCGCGGAGGAGCTTCTTCAGCAGGCCACCCGGCTCCCCCCCGAGCGCCTCGGCGGGTACCGAATCTTTGGAAACAAGGGGTTGGTGGGTCAGACCTTCCAGCGGAATATCTTGTTGATCGAGGCCGACAAGGGAGCAGCTTTGAGCAGATTGATAGCGGCCCTCGAGGCTGAAGCGCGCGCCGCGGGCGCCTCTCGGCTGAGCATTACGGGGCATGCCGTGATCAACAAGGGATTCTTGAAGCCGGAAATCGCGCAGCGGTTCGGGTTTGAACTCCGGCTCATCAACAAAGACACCATTGAGTTGGTCAAGGAGTTGCGGCCATGACAAGTCTCAGCGCGGAGGCGAGGCGTCAGAGGCTTCTTCGGAAATTCCACCACTCAGGTGACGCGGGGAAGTGGACACGCCCCTTCGATGGTTTTCCGGCGGATGTACGCGCGAACCTGCTCCACGTGGCCGCCGTCCAGGACGGGGAATTGCCGGTGCTTTCATATTTCCGAGATCCACGGCATTGGGTGTTACTCACGACGGAGCGGGTCGTGGCCTCGCGGCCTGAAGGTCTCCTGAGTCTTCGCTGGAGCGACATCGAAGGCGCGACGGTGGATGCCACTCACGCGAACGAAGCCCTGGCCTCCCTTCCGGAAGGAAAGCTGGCCCTCAATCGCCTGAAGGTTCTGCTCCAGGGAGGAAGGGCCGTGGAGTTGGAGCTGGAAGCCGGGGCGTCGTTCCTTGGTTTCTGGAACGCCTTGAAGATGGTGGCCTCCCTTCGTCACGCATGAGCCCCTTCACGGGGAGCGCGGCCCGGCAACTCGCTCCAGGGTGAGGCGCGCGAGCCGGAGGATCTCCTCCTCGGAGAGTTGCCGGGTGGGGATGAGGTTGCGATCCGCCTTGAGCTGGCGTGTGGCCCCCTCGGCCTGGAGGTGGAACTGTCCCTGCTCCTGCGCGGCGAGCTTCTGGGTCCCATCCGCGCCCCGGCCGTTGGAGAACAGCGGCTTGAGCTTCTTGAGCGCCGTGTCCTCCTTCACGCGGCCCACCAGCCAGGTGCCCACGTTCTCGCGGCACTTGTAGTCCAGGTCCCCCGGGCTCTGGGTCGCCAGCATCACCCCCACGCCCGCCGAGCGCGCGCGCTTGAGCAGGCTCTCCATGGGTTGCTTCGTCGCGGGTTGGCCCAGCGCGGGCAGGTACAGGTCCGCCTCGTCGAAGAGCAGCACCGCCTGCAGCGTGGAGGAGGGGTGTTGGCTCGCCCAACGCAGGGTCTCCAGCAGGAGCTGGGACACCCAGAAGAGCACGCTCGGGGTGCCGCCCAGGAACTTGGTGCTGATGACGCTCAGCCGCGCCCGTCCCGTTCCCCCCGCGCCACTCCGGCCGAGCAGCGCCTCCAGATCGAGCCGTTCCCCGCTCGCGGACAACAGCACGCGCGAGTTGAGGCGCAGCATGGTGAGATCCTGGGTGAGCTTCGTGAAGGACTTGGGATCCAGGCCCTCCGCCTCGCGCACGAGCTCCGGATCCGCCGAGTGGATGAACTGCTGCAGCATTTCCAGTGTCACGTCCCGGCCGCCCAGGGGCCGGCGCACGAGCAACTGGAGCGCCTGGCCGAGCAGGGCGCGCGCGGACTTGTCCCGCGAACCGCTCTTGTACTCGAGCATGCCGGCGATGGCGTCCGCCGCCTGCTGCACGGCCTGCTCGCGCTCCTCTGCGGGCAGGGCATCCAAGCCCCGGGGCACCACGGGAATGGCCAGCGGACGTCCATCCGAGCGGCCCGGGGTGTAGAGCGCCACGTCCAGGCGCTCGCGCAACTGGCGGCGGCGCTCCTCGAGGGCCGGGTCCGCCAGGGGCTCGCTCCAGGCCTCCTCGCGTGCGTACCCGGCCAGGTCTCCCTTGCGGTCCACGAGGATGACGGGGATGTCGCGCGCGAGCAGCTGCTCCGCGATGTTGAGCGCCACCGTCGTCTTGCCGCTGCCGGTGCTCCCCAGGAAGGCGCTGTGCCGGGTGAGTACCTCCGGATCCAGGGTGATGATGCTCTCGAAGAGCCCCTCCTGGGTGCCCAGACGCAACGGACCCGTGGGCGTCCGGGGCCGCGGCGCACTCGTCTTCGGAGGAGCGTCCGGGGACTTCGGTGCGGGGGCCGTGGCGTCCTGGCTCGGACGTGGCCCGGAGGCGGGCCCTCCCGATCCAGACGGCGGCTGGCCCTGGCGGGAGCTGCCGTTGGGGTCGATTCCCAGGATGTCTCCCAGCAGCTTCAGCCGGGTGAGGGGCCGTTGCGCCTGGCGCCAGGCATTCAAGGCGCTCGCGTCGTGGGGCTTCTGGAGGAAGGCGCGCAGCGCCAGCAGGTCGCGCAGATCTCCATCTCCGAGCACCACCCGGCGTCCCCCCTTCTTCTGCAGCCGCAGGAACTGCTCGGCCACGACGGTGCCCGTGCTCGAGGGAAATTCGGTGGTCCGCACCAGCACGGGCACCTGTCCCTTGGCGGATTGGATCGCCTCGGCCATCTGCCGGCCCAGGTGCCCGCCCCGGGAGGACTTGTTGCAGAGCGCGACGAGGAGCCGCTGGCCCTCGGGTCCCGAGGTGAGCTCCAGGGAGGCGCCGTCCCGCGTCCGCACGGTGACGCGCGCCGCGCTGTCCAGCTCGTCGTTGGCCGTCTTCAGGCTCCAGGCGAGCAGGATGGAAAGATCCTCGTCCTCCGTGGGCACTTGCGCCTGGAAGGTCGCGCGGAAGTCGATCCACGCCTGTTCCAGCTCCGCGACTGGCGTGGGCTGTGGCGGGTGCCCCTCCGTCTTCCCTCCGCCCTGCGCCGGGCCCTCCAGGGGGAAGCGCTCGGGCAAGCGGCCCTCCTGGATGGCGTGGTCGCGGTAGCGGCGGAGCAGATCCAACACATCGCGGGGACGCCAGCCGCTCAGCGACTCGAAGCCCGCCGGAGGGAAGGGCCAGGTGGGATCGCCCGGATCGAACGCGGCCCCCCGCCGCTCGTAGAGGACCTTCAAGCGCAGCGCCGCGATGTCCCGCGCCGTCTGGGCCGTCACCAGGTGATCGAGCTGCACGGGCTCGGGATCATGCTCGATGCGATCGAGCATGGGGCGCATGAGCCCCTCGCGCGCGCTGACCCAGAAGTCGGACAGGCAGCAGACCACGATGATCGCCGTAGGCACGTTGCCCGCGAGGTGGACGAGGAAGTTCATCGCCCGGCGGAAGGGGGGCTCCATGCCCGGCCGCAAGGCGAAGTCGGCGATGTCCTCCACCTGGTCCACGCACAGCACGAACGCCTGGCCCAGCACTCCCAGCAGGTGGCCCACCTGCTCCAGCATCCACTGCGGTCCCTCCTCGTCGGCATGGGAGACGAGGTTGCCGAGCACCCGGGCATCCGCCGGGGACAGCTCCCGGCAGCGCATCCACTGGAGCACCGCGTGGTGCAGGCGCACGTCCCGGTGCTGGAGGAAGAGCAGGGCGCGCAGCAGATCCACGGACACCGCGCGGAAGCGGGGATCCTCCCGATGCAACTCGTAGGCGACCGTGGACACCATCTCGTGCAGCTCCTCGTCCTCGAGGATGCGCTCGGCGGCGATGAGGGGGGCGAAGACGCTCTTGCAGGTGCCCATCAGCGCGTCCGACAGCTTCATCAGCCCCGAGGTCTCGTCCACGCGCTCGTCATAGGGGCGGTCGAGCGAGTCCATCACGCAGCGCAACACGTGGCGCCCGTAGTGGGGCGTGTCGACCGTCATCGGCAGGTAGCCGACATAGCCCTGGGTACGTCCGTGCACGAGGTTGCGGAACGCGCGCACCAGGTGCGTCTTGCCGCTGCCGGACTCGCCGCGCAACAAGAGGATCTTCCCCGTGTCGGGTGGGGGCGAGGCCACGGCGCGATTCAACAGCCGTTGGAAGGCACGCCGCGCGGTGGCGTTGACGGACTCCACGTCGAAGGGATCCTGCTTCCACAGGTGCTGGCCCTGCTGGACGCCGCTGAACACCTCTTCGCCGTCGGTGAGGAAGGCCTTGAGTCGGGGATCGGAGGTCATGGACGTTCCTGGGCAGGGGAGTCGACGACGACGAAGTGGAAGCGGGCACCCGGGGTGCGCACCTCGGATTCGGCCACCACGGTGGGATCCATGGCCGACACGAGATCCGCCCGGCTCAGCGACAGCCGCCGGGCGCGGTTGGCCTCCAGGAGCGCGGCGTTGAAGGACTCGCGGTCACGCCACGCCGGTTGGAGGGCCCGCCACACATGGGCGATGAACACCTTGTCGGGCCCGAAGCGGTGGCCCGCCGGAAGCGACCGGGCCGTCGCGAGCACCTGCTCCGCGAAGCCCGAGGTGGCGCTCGGACGCGGAGCCGGGGCCGGGGTCTCGGGTGGGGGAGGAGGAGGCTCGGTGGCGGACGGGGGTTGTTCCCCGGAGAGCAGCCAGGCGCGCGCGTTGGCGAGCCGCACGGCGTCCGCGTCCACGCGGGTGGCCCCGGCGGCCCGCGCGGCGAGCTGCTCCAGCGCGTGGTCCGGGTCGGTCACCTCCAGCTCCAACAGGGAGCCCAGCAGGTGGGTCTGGACGGCGCTCAGCGTGAAGGGCCGGTGGGTGTCCACGCCGAGCTGGCGCCACAGGAGCCGGTCGCGCACCTGGAGGAGCGTGGGGTGGGGCTTGCCCCCGCCGCCGAGCTGGCGCTGGAGCAGGGCCGCGCGAAACCCATCGGCGTCCGCGAGCCACGCGAGCGTCGTGGGCGAGGAGGGCAGCCCCAGTCCGAGCGCCTGCAGGTAGGTGGCCTTGAACTTCTTCCACGTCAAGCCCCGGGGCCGGGCTTCCGTGCCGAGCAGGCGCAGCCCCCGGGCGAGGCCCCCGTCGGACAGGGTCAACCCCCCCCGAGGGCCCACGCTCACGAGCGACTCCTGGCGCAGGTGCTCGACGAGGGCCAGGCAACGCTGCTTCCACTGCGCGCGGCCGAGGTGGTGCTCCACGAGGGGACCGAGCGCCTCTTCCAGCTTCGAGCGGGAACCCTTGCGCTTGGGTTGGGTCATGAGCCAACAGAGGGCGAGCTCCGTCAACCGGGTATCGAGCGTGTCCATGGAGCGCCCACACTCCCGCGAGCCTTCCGTGCCCTCAATCCCTCCGAAGGGGTATGGACAGGGGGAGCGCGCTTCCCCATGCGGTTGAGCGGGCAATACGCGGCCGTTCCGCTAGTGTGGGCGGCGCATGTTGACCTTCCTTCTGCTCGCCACGCTGGCCCAGGCCCCGGCGCTTCCCGGGAAAGAGCCCCCGGAACCGGAAGACGTACCGGACGAAGCACCCCCGGCCGTGGTGCCTCCCCTGCCGGTGGCCACGCTGCCCCCGGCCACTCACGAACTCTTCGAGCGCATCAAGCGCCGCGTGGCCCAGGTGCGCATCATCGAGCGGCGCAGCGGCACCAAGTCGTCCATCGGCTCGGCGTTCTTCGTGGACGCCCAGGGCCACGCCGTCACCAACTACCACGTCATCTCCAGCATCGTGCACCAGCCGGAGGACTACACCGTCGAGCTGGTGCGCGAGGGGCAGGACGCGCAGGCGGTGCCGGTGCGGGTGGTGGACGTGGACGTGGTGCACGACCTGGCCGTCATCCAGCAGGACGCGCCGGTGAAGGACTGGTTCGAGCTGGCGGCGACGGAGCCGCCCCAGGGCGCGCGGCTGTACGCCATGGGCAATCCGCACGACCTGGGCACCACCATCGTCGAGGGCACCTACAACGGCCTGGTGCAGGACGCGCTCTACGACAAGGTGCACTTCAGTGGCGCCATCAACCCGGGCATGAGCGGCGGCCCCACGGTGACGAGCGAGGGCCGGGTGGTGGGGGTCAACGTGGCCACCCTGGGCAACCAGCTCGGCTTCCTGGTGCCGGTGGTGCATGCCCGCGCGCTGGTGGAGCGGGCCCGGGGGCAGCAGGGAGGAGAGCCGGCGGCGCTGCTCGCCGTGGTGGGCGCGCAGTTGCTGGACAACCAGCAGCGCATCACCGAGCGCCTGCTGGCCGAGCCCCTGATGTCTCAAGGACTCGGGGATTACCGGGTGCCGGGCCGCTGGCGGCCCTTCCTCAAGTGCTGGGGCGACACGCCGCTCGAGCCGGAGAATCCGTACACCGTCACCCGCTACCAGTGCTCCTCCGAGGAGGACATCTTCCTGAGCGGAGAGCACCGCACGGGGGTGGTGGCCTATGATCATGCCTTCGTGTCGAGCGACGAGCTGGGGCCGCTGCGCTTCGCGGCGCTCTACTCGGCCACCTTCGGCGACGACGCGGGGGGCGTGGACGCCACGAAGGCGGACGTGACGAACTTCCGCTGCAAGACGGAGTTCGTGCAGGTGGGGGGCATGGCGGTGCGCACGGCGCTGTGCCTGCGCGCCTACAAGAAGTTCCCCGGCCTGTACGATCTGGCGCTCCGGGCGGCGACGAACAACGCGAGCACCTCGGGGGTGCAGACGAGCCTGGATCTGGCGGGGTTCTCCGCGGACAACGCCCGCGCGCTGGCGCGCCGCTACCTGGAGGCACTCGCGTGGACGAAGTGATCTTCCTGGAGGTGTTGGAGGGGGATGACGTGGTGGCCTCGCGGCACCGGCTGGAGCGCTTTCCGGCGACGGTGGGACGGGGCTACACCAACGACGTCATCCTGGACGATCCGAAGGTGTCGGCCTCGCACCTGCGCATCGAGCGCACGGAGGAGGGGGTGCTGGTGCTGCGGGACGTGGGCAGCCACAACGGCACGTTCCGGGTGGCCCCCTGGGCACGGCTGGCGGAGCTGGTGCTCACGGATGATGCGCGCGTGGCGGTGGGGGACACGATCCTGCGCTTCCGCGGCCGCAACCACCCCGTGGAGGACACGCGCATCTCGGCGGCGACGGTGGCGCCCCGCCATCGCCTCTTCGAGCGGCCCTTCGCCTTCCCGGCGACGCTGGCGGCGACGGTGGTGGTCGCCCTGCTCGACGAGTACCTGACGAACTTCCAGAAGACGAACTGGGGCGCGCTCGCGCTGGCGGTGGTGCTGCCGGTGTCCGCCGCCTTCGTCTGGTCGGGGCTGTGGTCGTTGGCGAGCAAGGTGACGCGGCGGCACTTCCACTTCGGGGCCCATGGCACCATTGGAAGCCTGGGGCTGCTCGGGGTGATCGTCGTTCCCATGCTGCTGAACCTGGTGGCGTACAGCCTGGCGCTGGGCGCGTGGACGCGGTGGCTGTTCCTGGCGGGCACCCTGGGGTGGGTGGGCTTCGTGCTCTTCCACCACCTGCGCTACGTGACGCGAGCGGAGCCCCGGAGGCTCGGCTTCATGCTCGGGGGAGTGCTCGTGTGCCTCGGGGCGCTGACGCAAGCGGACTCGCTCCTGGACGAGGAGGAGTTCTCGTCCTCCCTGCCGGTGGAGCGCACGGTATTGCCGCCCGCGCTCCGGGTGGTGCCCGCCCGGAGCATGGACTCCTTCTTCGAGGACACGCGCGAGTTGCAGACGGAGGTGGACGAACTCGCGAAGGAGAAGCCCTGAGCGGTCAGAAGCCGCGCACGGCGTGGGGCTACCTTCTTCACCGCCTCCACGACGTCCCAGGGCTCATTCCTCGTGGAGGCCTCATAGTCGCGCAAGGGAGAAGGGGTAGATTGCGCGATGATGGACGTTGCGGTGGTGCACCGCGAGGTAGGGCTCGTTGCCAATCTGGATGACGCTCTGCGCGGGCGGATCGGCTTGCTGGCCGAACCACGCGTCTGCCTCCGCTCGCGTATTGAACGTGGCGACCGCTGGCGGGAGACCCGCCTCCAGCATTTCCTGGAGATGGTAGGCGAGGGCGGGGTGCGGGCCGAGCGAGCGACGGTCGGGGTCGCGCAGATACACGACCATGTAATACGCGTCCCCGATGAGCACGTAGGTCAGATGAGGCGGCTTGGGATGCGCATGCAGCCATGCGTCCGCTTCCTCGCGGGTCTTGAAGACGGCGACGACGGGAGGAGGCTCATGAGCGGAGAGGCTCTTGCGGTAGTCCTCGAAGTCATAGGAGTGACCCGTGGATGAAATGAATCGGATGGCGTCGATGGCAACGAGGAGCAGCTCCTTTTCTTTCGGCGAAGGGTTGTCCTCGCGAAGCCGTCCGAGCAGTCCCTCCACTTCAAGAGAAAGCTCTTCAATCGTCATGGTGCCACCGCCATTGGGGCTTCCGTTGAAATGTCTGCGGAGGCCATCAGTGTCGCGGGGATGAGGATGAGGACTCCCGCACCGGCAGAGGCCACGACAAAGGCCACACCCGCGATGACGAAAACACTCCCGACCAGAATGGATTGGTGATGGCGCTTCAACCAATCGGTTGCCGCTTCTCCGGACGAGAACTCTCGCGGTTTGAGATCCTGCAAGTCCATGCAGTCACGATACGGTCGCATGCATCGCTTGTTGCAGTACTCTTCCTTTCCACCTTTCCCTCGCCCCTGCGTGGTGTGCCCAAATCCGCGGGGAAGAGGGCGGCTCATGCACTCGCGCATGCACTCCAAGAGTTCCGCGTAACAGTCCCGCCCGGAAGCGAGCACGATTCTCGGAGCATCGCTCAATGCTGGGTGGACGTCCTCGACGGAGCGCCAGTCATGGTGGACCTGGCCAGGGCGTGCTTCCTTCAAGATGAGCACGAGGCGAGCGAATTCCTCTGTCTTCGCGACCGCTGAGTCGTGAGAAGGGAGCGCATGCTGGCTGGTGCCGCAGGAAATCAGCAGCGCTGCCATCACCACGGCCATGTGGCTTCCGAGGCTCATCTCATGCCTCGTATCCCAGGCCCGAGTACCTGGAAACTCCGGAATCAACACCCCGGGTGTTACCCAACGCTTCACTTCGGGGTCAGCGCGTCCACCAAGCCCTGGGCCACCGCCGCCGCGAAGGCCTCCAGCGTGCGCTCCTCGCGCCAGCGCGCCTCCTCCTCGAAGTCCCAGGCATGGTGGGTCTCGATGATGACCGAGGGCATGCTCGGCTTGCGCAGCACGAAGATGCGCCGCCCTGGCACATGCCGGCTCACGAAGGTCCCCGGTTGCTCGGGATCCGTGGCGTACAGGCCCACGTAGTCCTCGCCTCCGTAGGGCAGGAAGCCCGCCTCTCCCATGCGCCTCGCCAGCGCCCGTGCCAGCGCCAGCCTCCGTGACACCAGCGGCGTGCCGCTGTCATCCGCGTAGAGCACGCTGTAGCCAGGGGCCGCGTCGTTGCGCGCGCACCAGCGCTCCGGCGCCGCCAGCCACTCGCTCGCCTCGCCCCGCGCGTCCGAGTGCAGGCTCAGGAAGAGGGCCGCCCGCCACTGCTCCGCCTCCTGGAGGCGCTGCGGATAGGCGGGCTGTTGGCCCGGCTCGCGGCGGCTCAGCTTCACCTGGAAATGGCCCGTCGCCTCCAGCCGCCGCGCCAGCTCGCGCGCCACCCGCAGCGTATAGGTCTCCTCCGCCTCGCAGGTGACGGACGAATTGCCCTCGTTGCCGGGCGCGCCATGTCCCGCGTCCAGGTAGATGCGCGGGCGCCCGAAGCCCCGGGGGAACTCCACCTTGGCCACCGTGAGCGGCGCGCTCGCCGAGGGCCACGGGGCGGTGGGGGGAACTCCCGGGAGGGCCGGGGTGGGGGAGGACGGGGCGGGAGGGGACTCCGCGCCGTGGGCGGACAGGCTCGTGGCGATCAGCAGGAGCCCCAGGAAGGGTTTCAGCATGGCACCTCGGACACTCGGGGGCGCGCGGACGTTCCCCGCAACGACGACGGGCGGGCCCCCGGTGAGGGGAACCCGCCCGCCATCACTTCACCGCCCGGCTCGCGCCAGGCGTGCCTTCTCAGGCGCGGACTTCAGGAGTCGCCTCGGGCTGCGGAGGCAGGCTCTTGTCGGCGCCCTCCTTGAAGGGAGACTTCTCCAGGGCCGCCTCGAGCACCTCGTCCATCCGCGTGGCGAAGATGAACTCGATCTCGTTGCGGGCCTGCTCCGGCACGTCCTGCAGGTCCTTGCGGCAGCGCTCCGGGAGGATGACGCGCTTGATGCCCGCGCGGTGCGCCGCGAGCACCTTCTCCTTGATGCCGCCCACCGGCAGCACCAGGCCACGCAGCGTGGCCTCGCCCGTCATCGCCGTGTCGCCGCGCACCCGGATGCCCGTGAGCAGGCTGGTGAGCGCGGTGAGGATGGTGACGCCCGCGGAAGGACCATCCTTGGGGATGGAGCCCGCCGGGAAGTGCAGGTGCAGGTCCGTCTTCTCGAGGAAGTTCGGGTTGATGCCGAGCGACTCCGCCTTGCTGCGCAGGTAGCTCAGCGCCGCCGTGGCGCTCTCCTTCATCACGTCGCCGAGCTGGCCGGTGAGCGTCATGCCGCCCTTGCCCGCCATCTTCGTCGCCTCGATGAAGAGCAGATCTCCACCGGCCGCCGTCCAGGCCAGACCCGTGGACACGCCCGGCACCTCGGTGCGCTCGGCCACTTCCGAGTAGAACATCTCTGGCCCCAGGATCTCCTTCACCCGGTTGCCATCCACGTTCTGCTTCTCCGTCTTGCCGCCCGCGACCTCCACGGCCACCGCGCGGCAGATGTCGGCGATGCGGCGCTCGAGGTTACGCACACCGGCCTCACGGGTGTACGCCGTGGTGAGGATCAGCAGCGCCTCGTCGGTGATGGTGATGTGGTCCGGCGTCAGACCGTGCTCCTTGAGCTGCTTGGGCACCAGGTGGATGCGCGCGATGCTCTGCTTCTCCTCGAAGGTGTAGCCCGTCAGCTCGATGATCTCCATGCGGTCGCGGAGCGGCCCGGGGATGGGATCGAGCTGGTTCGCCGTGGCGATGAACATCACCTTGGACAGGTCGAACGCCACGTCCAGGTAGTGGTCGCTGAACGTGCTGTTCTGCTCGGGGTCGAGCACCTCGAGCAGCGCCGCGCTCGGGTCGCCGCGGAAGTCCGCGCCGAGCTTGTCGATTTCGTCCAGCATCATCACCGGGTTCTTCATCCCGGCCTTCTTCATGCTCTGGATGAAGCGGCCCGGCAGCGCGCCGACGTAGGTGCGCCGGTGGCCACGGATCTCCGCCTCGTCACGCACGCCGCCGAGCGACAGGCGCACGAACTTGCGGCCCACCGCCTTGGCGATGCTCTGGCCGAGCGACGTCTTGCCGACGCCCGGGGGACCCACGAGGCACAGGATGGGGCCGCGCATGTCGTTCTTCAGCTTGCGCACGGCCAGGTACTCGAGGATGCGCTTCTTGACCTTCTTGATGCCGAAGTGGTCCTTGTCCAGCGTCTGGCGCGCGTTCTCGATGTCGAGGTTGTCCTCGCTCATCTTCGCCCAGGGCAGGTCGGCGATCCAATCCAGGTAGGTGCGCGCGACGGTGTACTCGCTGGAGGCCGCCGGAATCGTCTTCAGGCGGTTGAGTTCCTTGTTGGCCACCTTCTCCACGTCCGGAGGCAGGCCCGCCTTCTTCAGGCGCTCCTGGAGCTCGTCGAGCTCCTCCTCCTCCTCGCCCATCTCGCCGAGCTCTTCCTTGATCGCCTTGAGCTGCTGGCGCAGGTAGTACTCGCGCTGGGTCTTCGACATCTCGCCCTTCACGGCGGAGTCGATCTTGTTGCTGAGCTTGAGGATCTCGCGCTTGCGGTTGAGCAGCTCGAGCACGAGGTTCATGCGCGCCTTGAGGTCCACCGTCTCCAGGACGGCCTGCTTCTCCTCGATGGGCACATCCACGTTGGCGGCGATGAGGTCGGCCAGGTGGCCCGGGTGGGTGATGGACTCCACCAGCTCGGTGGCGGCCGCGGGCAGCTCGGGCATCAGCTCGATGACCTCGCGCGCCAGCTTCTTCAGGTTGATGCCGAGCGCCTCGACCTCGACGTTCTCCGAGGCGGTGCGATCCTCGACGGCGTCCACGCGCGCCTTGAGGTAGGGGGCCTCCTGCACGAGGTCCAGCACGCGGAAGCGCGCCAGGCCCTGCACGACGAGCGAGTAGTTGTCCTCGCCCATCTTGAGCAGCTTCACGATGCGGGCCACGGTGCCCATGGTGTAGAGGTCGGACGCGCCAGGATCTTCCTCCTCGGCGCGGCGCTGGGTGACGACGCCGATGACCTGGTCATCGCGAACGGCGTCCTTGATGAGGGCGATCGTCTTCTGACGGCCCACGGCCAGGGGCAGCACGCCCCCGGGGAAGAACACGGAGTTGCGCAGGGGGAGGATGGGGAGGACCTGCGGGATGTCCTCCTTGTTGATCATCCCCGGAGGCGCCATGGCGGCCGGCATGGCCGCGGCGGAGGAGGGGCCCTTC
This sequence comes from Cystobacter fuscus DSM 2262, assembly GCF_000335475.2. Classification (NCBI taxonomy): domain Bacteria; kingdom Pseudomonadati; phylum Myxococcota; class Myxococcia; order Myxococcales; family Archangiaceae; genus Cystobacter; species Cystobacter fuscus. The sequence goes on from NZ_ANAH02000065.1 coordinate 95,567, forward strand.
TTCTTTTCGTCGGACATTGTCTTCGCTGCCTCGATGGGCGGCCCGGCCGGATCGTCGTCTCTCCCGGGCTCGTCAAGTGGTTCTAGTGGCGAATTTCTCTTCGGGGGTTGTTCCAACGTAGCAATCAAAACGGACATGGCAAACGCGACCTGTACTTTTCCCCCTCGTCGTCGGCTGCCGGACGGTTACCCGTCCCTCGATTCGAAAGGGGCGATACGGCGTGGCACACGCTACTCTGCGCCGCATTTCCCCTGGAGACTCCATGCGTCATTCCATCCCCCTGAGCGCACTGCTGGCCCTCACCCTGTGGAGCGGGGGCTGCTCCACTCCGGTGGACGCGCCCGGCTCCACCCTGCCTGGCACCTGCCAGGCCAACGCCCCGATCCTGTCGGCGCAGAAGACGGATCTGCTCTTCGTCATCGACAACTCCGCCTCGATGGCCGAGGAGCAGGCGGCGATCGCCACCGAGCTGCCCGCCTTCCTGGAAGAGCTCCGGCGGGACAACGGGTTGGAACAGGACTTCCGCGTGGGGGTCATCACCACGTCGGTCTACCTGAACGCGGACATCAATGGCCACGTCCAGTTTTCCCTCTATAACGATCAGGCCGGACGGCTGCAGCCGGTGCCGGATGCGCAGGGCCGGCCCACCGCCGAGCGCTACCTCGAGGGGACGGATCCGGAGCTGCTCGAGAAGTTCCGCCGCCTGGTCAAGCAGGGCACCCAGGGCAGCGGCCAGGAGACGCCCTTCGAGGCCGTCCGCCTGGCGCTCACCCCTCCGCTGTCCACGGCCGTCGTGGGGGCGGGCGGCAACGGGGGCTTCCTGCGCGATGGCGCCCGGCTGGTCGTGGTGGTGGTCTCGGACGAGGAAGATTGCAGCTCCACGCAGCGGCCCGCTCCGGTGGCGCTGACGACGGACACCTCGCGGGACCTGTGCAGCGAGCAGGCCGACCAGCTCACGCCCGTCCGGGAGTACTACCAGCTCTTCCGGGGGCTGGTGGATGGCACGGGAGCGACGCGCGAGGTCCTGTGGGCGACGATCGGCCCCGTGGGGCTGACGGACAAGCGGGCCGAGCTGGTGACGGACACGACCTCCCAGGGCACGTTCGTGCGCAACGCCGACTGCCCGACTTCCTACGGGCCCGGCTACCGCCAGCGGGAGATGGCGTCCCTGTTCGACTCGGGACTGCGCAACCTGGACTCCGTCTGCCGGGCGAACTTCCGTGACACGTTGGTGTCCATCGCCTCCGTGGCCCGCACGTCTCAGAGCATCGAGGTGATGAATCTGCCCGATCCCCGGCTCGCCCAGGTGCGCGTGACGCGCGAGGACGGCTCGATCCAGACGTGCAGTGTGGTCGGGGGAGACGTGTCGTATGTGCCGTCCGCGCAAGGCCGCGCCGCGCGCCTGTACTTCCAGTCCTCGTGCCCGCGCCAGCTGACGGATCAGAAGATCGAGGTCAAACTGCTGTGCGCCAACTGAGGGGCGTCCGCTGAAGGGTGTCCCCCGAGCGCTTCCCATGAGCAGGCGCCGTGCGTGGGGGTGTGTGATCCTCCCGCGTACCCACTCGATCGTCCGCCCCCCAGGCGACATTTGCTGGCGCATGTCAGAACGCCCGGCATACTGAACCTCGTTTCAGGTCCAGTGCGGGGCAGGTGACGTGATGAGTGCGACGGCCGGGAATCTGGCGGTGACGGTGGAGGCGTTGAGGGAGCAGATCCGCCGGTTGCAGGCGGCGCCGAGGAAGTACCTCGCGGCGCTGCGCACGGGGGTGGAGCCCTTCGACGCGCTGTTGCCCGGCGGCGGGCTGCCGCTGGGGCAGGTGGTGGAGTTGTGGGGCGAGCGGGCCTCGGGGCGCACGAGTCTGGCGCTGCGGGCGGTGGCCTCGGCGCATCGGGAAGGCCGGCTGTGCGCGTACGTGGATGGACCGGGAGAGCTCTACCCGCCCGCGGCGGTGGCGGCGGGGGTGGATCCGTCCCGGCTGCTCATCGTGCGGCCCCGGACGGTGGAACACCTCGCGTGGTCGGCGGTGCAGCTGGTGCGCAGCGGCGCGTTCGCGTGCGTGGTGCTGGATTTGACGCGGGCCCCTCCGGGGACGGCGCGGGGCGAGGATGGGGTGCGGCTGTCCCCGGCGGAGGGCAAGCGGCTGATGGACGCGGCGGGACGGGGCGGAAGCCTGCTGTTGCTGCTGACGGCGTCGGAGGCCCCCGCGGACGGGATGTTGCGGCTGCGCACCGAGTCGCGCGGGGACCGGGGCCTGTCGGTGGAGGTGGTGCGCAGCCGGCAGGGAGGGCTGGGCACGAGCACGCTCCTGCCCTGGCGGGCGCTCTACCCGGAGCTGACCGAGGGCGAGTGCCCCTGGGGAGCCCAGCTGCCGCCGGCCGAGGCGGTGACGGTGCCGGAACTCGTGCGCGAGCCGAGCCCCGAGCGCGAGGGGCACCGGGGCATCCTGGGACAACGTCCGGGTCGGGACGTGCCCATGCCGTCGCTGCGTCCGATGCTGGCCTCGGAGCCGGGGCTGCACTGAGTCGAGGGGAGGGAAACGGTCATGCGCCTGGCATATCTGCACTTTCCGCGCTTCGCGGTGCAGCGCAAGGTCATCGAGCTGCCGGAGCTCACGGGCAAGCCCTTCGTGCTGGTGGAAGAGGTGCGGGGCCAGCAGCGGGTGGTGTGCGCGTCCACGAGCGCGCTGAAGGCGGGCGTGCGTCCGGGCACGACGCTCACGGCGTCGACGGCGCTGGAGCCCTCGCTGCGGCACTTCGCCTGGAAGCCCGAGGAGGAGCGGCGGGCGCTGGTGGCGCTGGGCGAGATGTTGATGGGACTGGCCCCGGGCTTCCAGCTCTCGGCGCCGGATGGGATGTGGCTCGACGCGGGGGCGGCGAACCTGGTGAATGGCGAGGAGGGGCTGTGCGCGAAGGTGCTGGCCCAATGCGCGGAGCTGGGTTGGCGGGGGCGGGTGGTGGTGGCCTCGGAGAAGTTCACCGCGCGGGCCCTCGCCCGGCATGGGGAGAAGCGCTTCGCCGTGGTGCCGGATGGGGAGGAGGCCCAGGCGCTGGCACCGCTGCCCCTGAGTGCCCTGGAGGGCCCGGAGCAGACGGCGTTCGCGGCGCTCGGGTTGAGCACGCTCGGAGAGGTGGGCGCGCTGCCCGTGGGCGCGGTGACGGCGCGGGGTGGGGCGGCCGGGATGCGGGCGCACGCGCGCTGCCGGGGTGGGGATGAGACGCCGTTCATCCCGGAGGTGTTGGAGGAGGTGTTGGAGGAGCGGCTGACGCTGGAGTGGCCCGCCGAGTCCCTGGAGCCCCTGCAGTTCGCCCTCAAGACGGTGTTGGATCGCCTCTGCGGGCGGTTGGGGGGCCGGCGCCGCGCGGCGGTGCGGCTGAGCCTCACGTTGAAGTTGGATCCCTCCGGACAGGCGGTGGTGCCGCTCACCCTGGCGCGGCCCACGGCGCAGTCGAAGATGTTGTTGGACCTGACGCGGCACCGCCTGGGCGACGTGCGGCTGGAGGGCCCCGTGGCGGGGCTGCTCCTGCGGGTGGAGGAGGACTGCGAGGACCGGGGCCAGCAGCTGTCGCTCGGGGATGCGCCGGAGGGAGACGCGGCGCTGGAGGTGGTTCTCTCCCGACTGGCGACGGCGCTGGGCGAGGAGTCGCTCTTCATGGCGGCCCTGGAGGACTCGCACCGTCCCGAGGCGGGGTACTCGCCGCGCGCCTTCCGGCCGCCCACGGTGAGTCGGGGCCTGGAGGGGGAGCTGCTCCAGGCGGTGGAGGCCCCCGAGGCCGTGCCGGAGGTGCTGCGCGAGCGGCCCTCGCGGATGCTCAGCAGCCCAACGCCCATCGACGTGGAGATGACGCCCGAGGGGGAGTTGCTGGCGGCGCGGGTGGGGGGCAAGAGGCGCCGGGTGGTGGCGTTGATGGGCCCGGAGCGGCTGAGCGGGGACTGGTGGGATGAGCGCCCGTACAGCCGCGACTACTACCGGGTGCACTTCGAGGGGCTGGGTCAGGCGTGGGTGTTCCGCGACGCGCGTGACAGCCGCTTCTATCTCCAGGGCCTGTTCGATTAGCGCGGTGGTTCCTCCGAGCCCCGCGTCAGCCGCAACTTCCCGCGCAGCCCGGGCGAGGTGAGCACCTCTCCCTCCGCGGTCACCACCACGGCGGAGGCGCCGTGCTTCTGCGCGAGCGCCAGTCCCGCCTCGCCCCCGAGGATGAAGACGGACTTGGTCAGCACCTCCGCGTCCACCGCGCTCGGCGCGAGGATCGTCGCCGAGCGCGAGGCCATGGCCGGGTAGCACGTCCGGGGATTGATGATGTGGTGGTAGCGCTTGCCGTCCAGGAGGAAGAAGTTCTCGTAGTCCCCGCTCGTCGAGAACGCCGCGTCGGAGACCTCCAGCACCGCGAAGACGCGGCCCGGCTCGCCCCGGGGCTCCCGGATGCCCACCTTCCACGGCCGGCCCGCCTTCTTCCCCGCCGCGTAGAAGTCCCCGCCCGCCTGCACGAAGAAGTCCCGGAAGCCCAGCGCCCGGAGCTTCTCCACCGCCTGGTCCACCCCCCAGCCCTTCGCCAGTCCTCCCAGCCCGAGCTGCATCCCCGCGCGCGCGAGCCGCACCCCACACCCCGCGCCGCCTCCGTCCGCCTCCGGGGCGAACTCCAGGCCCCGGTAGGAGATGAGCGCGCAGCGGTTCTTCAGCTCGGCCGGATCGGGCAGGGTGGGCGTCAGCTCCGTACCGAAGCGCCACAGTCCCCGCAGCGCGGCCCATGTTGGATCGAACAGCCCGCCGGTCTGCTCCGCTCCCCGCACCGCGCGCCGCAGCGCCGCGCACAGGTCCTCGGGCACCGGCACGAAGCTCCCGTCTCCCGCCCGCCGGTTCACCTCCGAGAGCGCGCTGTCCGGCCGCCACTCGTTCATCACCTCGTTGACCCGGGTGAAGGCCGCGAAGGCCCCGTCGAAGCCCTCCCGCGCCTTTCGGGACGTGCCTCCCACCAGCGTCACCGTCACGTGCGTCCCCATCATCGGGCGCGTCTCGGTGCGCACGCGCGGCTCGGGCGTGGCGGCCAACATCACCAGCAGGGCAGGGAGCACCATGGCCCCGTTCTGTCCCACGCGCGTCCTCCTCGTACCAGCCCCCTGGTTGGCTTGACCGTTTGTGTGGGCGCGTAGTACGCCCCTGGGCCTTTTGTTGAGACTGAGTTTCAACATCATCCCCTCCCCGGTGGAGGCACCTGACGCGGCGCGGGGGACGATGCCGCCGCGCTCCTTCCTGGTGCTGCTGCTGGGGCTGGTGGGGGCGGGCGTGGCGGCCCGAGTGCTCGCGCTGCCCCCACTCCTGCCGGATCTGGACGCGGTGAACTTCGCCCGCGCGCTCCGGGGCTTCGATCTGTCCACCCAGGCGCCGCACTTCCCGGGCTACCCCGTGTATGTCGCCCTGGCCCGCCTGGCCTCGGCCGCCGGAGCCTCCGAGGTGGGCGCCCTCGCCGTGCCCGGCATCGTGCTCGGCGCCGTCTGCCTGGGAGTACTGGGGCTCGTGGCGCGGCCGTTCCTCGGAGCGATCGGGGCCCTGACTGCGACGGCCCTCCTGGCCCTGCTGCCGCTTCCCGTCCTCTTCGGCGCCACGCCCGGTTCGGACGGCACGGGGTTCGCCCTCCTGGTGCTCGCGGCCTGCGCCGTCCTGGGCTCGGATCGCTCCCGCCGCCACGCGGTGCTCGCGGGCGCGGTGGTGGGACTGGCCCTCGGCGCCCGGCCCTCGTTCCTCCCGGCCCTGTTGGGACTCGCGCTCCTGATGCCCCGGCGCCACGGGCTGGCGGCGGCGGGCGGCGTGTTGCTCGGGGTGGGCGCGTGGCTCGTGCCGATGGCGGTTCTCACCGGGCCGGAGCGGCTCGTGCGCATCGGCTCGGGCTTCCTGCTCGGCCACGCGGGTGAGTGGGGTGGCACCGTGGCGGTGCGTCCGGACCTCGACTGGCGGATGGAGCGCTTCGGGTTCGATCTCGTGGCCGCGGGCTTCGGGTTGCCGTGGCCCGGCAGCTCCGCGGGTCCGGCGCTCCTCTTCGCCGCGCGCCTGCTCCTGGCCCTCGGCTTCACCGGGGCGTTGGGGGCGCTCGTCCTCGCCGGGGTGCGCTCCTCCCTGTCCGCTCCCGAGGGGCGGATCCTCCGGCTCGCCCTCGCGATGGGCCTGCCCTATGGGGCGTGGATGTTCCTCGGTCAGAACCTGCTCAAGGCCCGGCATGCCCTTCCGCTCGTCTTCGCGGGGGCCCTGCTCGTGGCGGTGGGCGTGGCGGTGCTCGCCCGTCGCTGGCCGTCACGCACGGGACCGATTGCCGGCGCGCTGGCCGTGGCGTGCGCGGCCGTCATGCTGCCCGTGGCGCTCGCGCAGGGACGCGAGTCCTCGCCCGCGGCGCGGCTGGTGGCGCACGTGGCGTCCACGCTGCCGCCCTCGGGCATGCTGCTCTTCACCGGCGAGGAGGCGCGGCTCTTCGAGCACTACGTGCCCCACTACCGCGCGGGCCGTCCGGCCACGGGCGAGCAACTGCGCCGCGAGGTGACGCGCGTGGCCGCCGCGGGCGCCGACGTCTACGTCACCTCCACCGCTCCCGGCGTCGAGGCGCTCGCGCCGCACCTGGTGCCCGTGGCCCGCTTCTCCTGTGATCCGCGCGTGCGCTCGCACGCCCACGACATCGTCCTCTACCACTACCGGCTCGCGGCCCTGGCCGCTCCGCACGAGGTTCTCTGATGCGCCTTCGTGTCCTGTTGTGCCTCGCGCTCGGTCTCGCCGCCTGCGAGGAGACACTTCCCGCCGGGTTCCGGCCCGTGCAGGACTCGGCCGAGGGCGCGGCCCGCGTCTCCGTGGCTTTCAACCGCATCACCTCCGGCCGCTACCGCGCCGTCGCGCCCACGTGCATCGGCCAGCGCTATGTCTTGCGCTCGTCGCTGGACACGGCCATTCCCCCGGGCGAGCCGCTTGCGCTGGAGGGGGGCCTCGCGATGAAGCCCGGGCAGGTCGTCGAGTTCCGCAACTACCAGCCCGACATCCCCACCAACGTCACCTCGCTGTCGGCGCCCGCGCCGCTCTTCAGCCCCAACCTGGTGCGGCCCTACAACACCCGCACCGAGGGCAAGGAGACGTTCTCCTTCTGGCGCTACGCCTTCCCAGAGCCCGGGGCCTACGAGTACTTCGACACCAACATGGGCACGCCGGGCCGACAGGTGGTGGACTCGTACTACGGCACGGTCACCTATGTGGGCGAGTCCAATGCGCCCCGGGCGGTGGTGTGCGTGGATCCTCCCGCGTGTGTCGCGTCCGCCGAGTGCCTCGCGGGCAGCGCGCCCGAGGGCACCGTGTGCTGCACCTGCCCGGGCGTGTGCTGCGAGACCGATCTTCACTGCTCCCTGGACAAGACGTGCCTGCGCGGCCGATGCGTGGACAAGGACACCGGCGAATGAGTCCCTCTCTTCCGCGCCCTTCTCCGAGCCCTTCCATGACGCCGCGCCGACCGCTGCTCCTCGTGCTGTCGCTGTTGCTCGCGCCCCTGGCCGCCCGGGCCCAGGACGAGGGTCCGCCTCAGCCAGCCCGGGACACACCGCGCGCGCCCGAGCTCCAGCCACCCGCGCCCCCGGAGGGCCCGCGCCTGGAGCTGGAGGGGCTGGAGGATCCCGCGAATCCCTCGGGCACCGCGCCTCCCGCCGAGGCGACGCCCGGGACGAACGAACAGGACACCTTCCGCCAGCGCCTCCAGCCCACGAGCACGCTGTCGCAGCGCGCGGCGGCCATCCTCGATCGGACGACGCTGGGCGGCTACGCGGAGCACGACTTCATCGTGCCGGGGCAGGGCAAAAGCACGTTCCGCAACCACCGCTACGTGCTCTTCGTCTACAGCCACATCTCCGAGCGCATCTCCACGGCGACGGAGATCGAATTCGAGTTCGCGGGCAGTCCGCTCAAGCGTGACGGTGTGCTGACCACGGGCGAGGTGTTGCTCGAGTTCTCCGTGGTGGACCTGAAGCTGACGGACTGGATGACCTTCCGGGCGGGCGTCATCCTCGTGCCGGTGGGGGCGTACAACCTGCGGCACGACGCGCCGGCGCAGGAGTTGCCCGAGCGGCCCATCGCGTACACCACGGTGGTGCCCACCACCTGGTTCGAGTCCGGAGCGGGCTTCCTGGGAGGCTTCGATCTGGGGCGGGACTGGCGGCTGTCCTACGAGGCGTATGCCATCAACGGCCTGGACGCGAGGATCCTCGATGACCAGGGCTTCCGGGCGGCGCGAGGCAGCCACCTGGAGGACAACAACCACGACAAGGCGCTCACCGCGCGCGTGTCCCTGTCTCCCTTCCTGGGCCTGGAGGGAGCGGTGTCCGGCTACACGGGGGCGTACGATCTCGAGGGCCGCCGGGTGAACATGCTCAACGCGGATGTCTTCTGGCGGATTGGCGCGTGGGATCTCACGGGCGAGGTGGTGCGGGCCTTCATCGATCCGGGCTTCGTGCAGGGCTTCCCCGACGGCTCCACGGCCAACACGCGCGATCGCGTCCCCACGGGCATGTTCGGCTTCTACGCCCAGGCCAACTACCGCTTCCGCATCGAGCCCTTCTTCCGGCTGCTGCCGGACGAGTGGCATGACGGCCACTTCACCGCCTCGCTGCGCTACGAGGAGAAGGACACGGACACGGAGTTCATCACGGTGGGAGACTCGGCGCGGCTGACGCTGGGCCTCAACTTCCGGCCCCTGCCACCCTATGTCCTCAAGACGAGCGTCTGGTGGGAGAAGGGCGGCGGGGATGGCCTCCAGCCCCATCTGTGGACGCGGGACTTCTGGAGCCAGGGGCATTGGACGGCGCTCGCCAGTGTGGCCTACCTCTTCTGACCGGGCACTCCTCCCATGCGCTTCTTCCCGTTGATCGCCGCGCTCCTGCTCACCGCCGCGTGTGCCACGCCGCCCCGGCCCGCGGGCGCTCCGTCGCGCGTGGTGGTGGTGGGAGCCTCGACGGTGCCCCGGCCCGCGCCGCGCGGAGTGGTGGCCGACGTGTTCGGCGGCGAGGAGCCTCGCGACGTCGTGGCCCGGGAGGCGGCCGAGGCCCTGCGCGCGCGGGGCTTCTCGGTGCTGGGGGTGGAGACCGTCGTGGGGCCGGCGCCCACGGTGGAGGAGGCGGCACGACTCGCGCGCGAGCGCCAGGTGGACGCCACGGTGGTGCTCGTGCTCACGCGGTTGGATCTCTCCGCGCTCCAGCCGCTCGGCCAGGTGGAGGTGGCGCTCGAGTCGCGCATGGTCGGCCCCACGGGGCAGGTGTGGACGAGCGAGGAGCGGAGGACGGCCACCGCGGAGCGGCTCTATCAGTCGCGGACGAATTGGCGCTCGCACGTCCGGCAGGCCGTCATCCAGTCGGTCCGGGAGTTGCCATGAGCATGCTAAGGGGAGGAGCCGTGAAGCACTTCGTGTTGGCGTGGATGGTGTTGCTGGGTGGAGTGGCGGCGCTGCCCGCGCGCGCGGCGGCGACGTACTTCACCACGCCGCAGGTCCTCAAGGAGTTCTTCCCCCAGAGCCAGCGCGTCACCTACCGCAAGGTGAAGCTCGGTCCCGCGGAGCAGGCGGCGTTGCAGGGGCGGCTCGGCTACAAGCCGGCGAAGGCCGAGTACGTCTTCTTCGTGGCCACCACGGGCGAGCACGTGGACGGCTACGCCCTCATCGACGAGGAACTCGGCCAGCACGAGCAGATCACCTTCGCCGTGAAGCTGTCCCCCACGGGCACCGTCGAGCGCCACGAGGTGATGGTGTACCGCGAGGCCTACGGGCAGGAGATCTCCGACGCGCGCTTTCGCCGCCAGTTCCAGGGCAAGACGGTGAAGGATCCGGTGCGCGCGGGGACGGACATCGACGTGGTGACGGGCGCGACCATCTCCTCGCGCTCCATGGCCGTCGGCGTGCGCCGCTCGCTCATTCTCCTGGACGAACTCGTCCTCAAGCCGAACGCGTCCCAGAACACCAAGGGGTAGCCCGCTCGTGCGCCAGTTCGCCCGGCCATTTCCCATCACCCGACTGTCGCTCGAGGCGCGAGTCCTCTACACCGGCTTCCTGCTGTTCCTGGTGCTGGGGCTGGCCTCCTCGGTGTGGCTCTACGCGGATTCGTTCGGGGCCCTGTCGGCCCGGAGCGCCGCGGAGTACTACCGGGGAGGCGCCGCGCCCGCGCCCGTGGCGGACGACGCCGGAGGCCCCGCGCTGGAACTGCCCGACGAGGCAGTGGCCCCCGAGCCCCTGCGGCTGGAGAAGCCGGCTCGCCAGGTGATGGAGACGTTCCACTTCCATCTGTTCACGGTGCCCGTGGTGCTGCTCATCGTGGGGCACCTGTTCATGCTCACGTCGTTGTCGGTGCGGCTCAAGGTGGGCGTCATCGCCTTCTCCTCGGCGGCGACGTTCGTGCACCTGCTGGCGCCGCTGCTCGTGCGCTTTGGCGGGCCGGGGTGGGGCGTGCTCATGCCGGTGTCGGTGGTGGGCGCGGCGCTGGGCTGGCTGCCCATGCTGCTCTGGCCGTTGTGGGAGATGTGGCGGCCCCTGCCCGTGGAGGCGGACGGGGAATGATCAGCGTCGTCATCCCCGCGCGCGACGAGGTGCACGCCGTCGCGGGCGTGGTGCGGCGGGTGCGCGAGGCGCTCGCGCACGAGGCGCATGAGATCCTCGTCGTGGACGATGGCTCGCGCGACGGCACGGGCGAGGCGGCGCGGGAGGCGGGGGCGCGGGTGCTGACGGTGGGCGGAATCGGGTACGGCGCGGCGATCAAGGCCGGGGCCGCCCAGGCGCGAGGCACGTGGCTGGCGCTCCTCGACGCGGATGGGACGTACCCGGAGGCGGCGCTGCCCGGGCTGGTGGCGGCGGTACGCGCGGGCGCCCGGCAGGCCATTGGCGCGCGGCCGGGCTTCGGACCCGGGGAGTCGCTCGCGCGCTCGGTGGTGAAGGCGCTCTTCCGGGGCGCGGTGCGGTGGGTGGGCGGCTTCGCGGCGCCGGACTTGAACTCGGGCCTGCGGGTGCTGCGCACGGCGGATCTGCTGGCGCTCGCGCCGGTGTTGCCGGATCGCTTCTCGCTCACCACCACGCTGACGTTGGCGCTGGCGGCGGCGGGAGATCCCATCGTCTTCCAACCCATCGCCTACCGGGCGCGTGTGGGCCGCTCGAAGTGGAGGCCCGTGCGCGACACGTGGCGCATGGGCCGCACCGTGGCGCGAGGCATCGGCTGGCTTCGGGCGGGCCGGGCCCCGGGGACGCTCGCGGCCCTGGAATTGCCCTCGGTGCGAGGCACGGGGTGAGCGCGCCGACGGTCGTCATCGGCGCGGGCCCGGCGGGGCTGTCCGCGGCGCATGCGCTCGTCCGGGCCGGGGAGCGCGTGGTGGTGCTGGAGGCCGAGGAGCGGGTGGGGGGGCTCTCGGGCTCGTTCGACTTCGCGGGATTCCAGGTGGACTACGGCCCGCACCGGCTGCACCAGGCGGCGGCCCCCGAGGTGCTGGAGCTCTACCGGCTGGCGCTCGGCGGGGCGCTGCGGGTGCGGGCGCGCCGGGGCCTCGTGCACGTGGGTGACAAGCGCCTGCCCTATCCCTTGTCGCTGCTCGGCATCGCGCGGGGGTTGGGGCTCGCGGAGGTGGCGCGGCATGGGGTGTCGGCGGTGATGGCGCGGCTGCGCCCCCCCGAGGGCCAGCACTTCGGCGCGGAGGCGGCGCGGCGGCTGGGACGGCATGCGGCGCGGGTGCTGTACGAGCCCGCGGCGCGCAAGGTGTGGGGCCTGGAGCCCGAGGCGTTGGACGAGGCGCTCGGGCGGGCGCGGGTGGGGAAGGGCGGCCCGCTGGAGGTGTTGCGCGCGGCGCTCGGGCGGGGAGGGGCCTCGGCGGGGCGGCGCTACTTCTACCCGGAGGCCGGCGTGGGGGCACTGGCCGAGGGCCTCGCGGAGCACATCCGCCGGGCGGGAGGCGAGGTGCGGTGTGGCGCGGCGGCCGAGGGCCTGGTGCTGGAGCGCGGACGGGTGCGTGCCGTGGTGGTGGAGGGGCGGGAGGTGCCGGCGCGGGCGGTGGTGGCGACGGTGCCCCTGCCACGGCTGTGCGACTGGGTGGACCGGCCCGAGGCCGCCGAGGGCCTGGACTACCGGGCGCTGACGCTGCTGTACCTGCTGCTCGCGACGGAGCGGGGCAGCGAGCGGGACGTGCACTACTTCGCGGACGGACGGCTCCCGGCCAATCGCCTCTTCGAGCCGCGCAACTTCTCCGGGCACGGGCCTCCGGGGCGCACGGTGGTGGGGTTCGATCTGCCGTGCGCGGTGGGGGACGAACTCTGGAGTGCTTCGCCCGAGGAGCTGACGCGGCGGGTGCGGCCGGCGCTGGAGCGCACGGGCCTGGCGGGAGTCGAGGTACTCGACAGCCGTGTGCGCCGCGTGGCGGCGGCCTATCCCCTGTATCGCCGGGGCTTCGCGGTGTCCCGGGAGCGCGCGCTCGAGGCCTTGAGTCAGTTCGAGGGCCTCTATCCCCTGGGGAGGAGCGCGCTGTTCATCCATGACAACGTGCACCACGCCTGCGCGGCGGGTCTGGCATTGGGCCGACTGCTCGCGGACGGCGCGAGCAGTAGGGATTGGCGGGCGCGGCAGAAACCCTTCCTCGAGACGCGGATCGAGGACTGACCGAATCCGGTCGTAAGGGGGGCCGCGTCGTCGCGTGTTACTCGCGGTATGAGCGACTCGAGCAGCTCGCGAGCCGAATAATCCAGACGAACAGCCTGTTCACGCCTGAACGCCCATAATCAGGCATGCTGGCGCGAAGACGTCATGGGGACCGGTTCTCGCCCACGGGAGTGCTCCTCCATGTTGGATATTCCAGGGTACAGGGTTCTGGGAACCATCCGGGCCACGGGCTCGAACGCGCTGTTCCAGGCGGTGCGTGAGGCCGATGGTCTGCCCGTCATCATCAAGACGCCCATGGCGGCCTCGCCTGGTCGCACGGAGAGCGAACGGTACCGGCGCGAGTTCTCCATCCTGCAGCGGCTCCAGGACGTGCGGGGCGTGGCCCGGCCCTATGCCTGCGAACGACTCGGCGAGCGGCCCGTGCTGCTGCTGGAGCGAGTGCAGGGCCAAACCCTGTCCGAGTCCACGGGCCAGCCCCTGGAACTGTCCCGGTTCTTGCGTCTGGCCCTCTCCCTGACGTCCACCCTCGGGGAGGTCCACTGCCGCAACGTCATCCACAAGGACATCAAACCCTCCAACATCATGGTGGAACCTTCGGGCGAAGCACGGCTCATCGACTTCGGGGTGGCCACGCTGCAGAAGGTGGAGCATCTGGACGCGGCTCCCACGCACCTGATTGAAGGCACGCTGGCGTACATGTCGCCGGAGCAGACGGGGCGGATGAACCGGGTGGTGGACTACCGCACGGACTTCTACTCGTTGGGCGTCACCTTCTACGAGCTGCTCACGGGGCAGCGCCCCTTCCAGGGCAAAGACGCGCTCGAGTGGTTTCACGCCCACATGGCGCGGCAACCCAGGCCTCCGCACGAGCTCAACCCGCAAGTGCCCCCGGCCCTGTCCGCCGTCGTCCTCAAGCTGCTGGCGAAGACGGCCGAGGAGCGCTACCAGAGCACCGAGGGACTCCAGGCGGACCTGGAGCGCTGCGGCCAGGCGCTGGGCCAGGGCGTGCAGGCGGTGTTCCCGCTGGGCACACAAGACACGCCCCTCCGGTTCCAACTGCCGCAACGGCTCTACGGGCGTGAAGCCCAGGTGTCCACCCTGCTCGAGGGCTTCGAGCGGGTGGCGCGCACGGGGCGGCCGGAGCTCTTCCTCGTCAGCGGGTACTCGGGCATCGGTAAGTCTTCCGTGGTGCATGAGTTGCACAAGCCCGTGGTGGAGCGCCGCGGCTTCTTCCTGAGTGGCAAGTTCGACCAGTTCCAGCGGGACATTCCCTACGTCACCCTCGCTCAGACGCTCCAGGGCCTGGTGCAGCAGTTGCTCGCGGGCAGTGAGGAGGAGCTGGCCCGGTGGCGCGAGCGGGTGAATCAGGCCTGGGAAGGCGATGGTCAGGCACTCGTGGACCTGGTACCTCAACTCGAAGTGCTGGTGGGCCCCCAGCCCGCTCTCCAGGAAGTGTCCCCCAGTGAAGCCCAGCGCCGTTTCTACCGGGTGGTCCACCAATTCCTCTCGGTGTTCGCCACCCGGGAGCAGCCCCTGGTGGTGTTCCTGGATGACCTGCAGTGGGCGGACCTCGCCAGTCTTCAGCTGCTCGCTCAAATGCTGTCGCGGCCGGAGTCCCTCCCGGTGCTATGGATTGGCGCCTACCGGGACAACGAGGTGAGCGCCTCTCACCCGCTCATGCCGGTGTTGGAAGAGGTGCGCAAGGCGGGAGCAAGCGTGACGGATCTCCGCCTGGAGCCCCTGAGCGTGGCGCAGGTGGAACACCTGGTGGGCGACACGCTGCCGGGAGCGGGAGCGGAGATAGTGGCCCCCCTCTCGGCGCAGGTGCACGAGAAGACGGGGGGCAATCCCTTCTTCCTGCTGCAATTGCTGGTGGCGCTCCACCAGGATGGCTTGCTGGTGCGCGTGCCCGGAGGCGGCTGGCGGTGGGATGCCGAGGGGGTGCGAGCCCGGGACTACTCGGAGAACATCGTCGACTTCATGGTGGGCAAGTTGCGCCAGTTCCCTCCGGGCACGCAGCACCTGCTGCGGCTGGCCGCGTGCGTGGGCAACCTCTTCTCCCTTCAGATGCTGGGCACCCTCGCTGGCCTGGGGGCGGTGGAGGACGTGGAACAGGGGCTGGAGCCCGTGCTCCAGGAAGGCATGCTGGTGCGCACGGGCCCGGAGCAGTACCGCTTCCTGCATGACCGCCTCCAGCAGGCGGCCCATTCCCTCCTCTCCGAGGCCGAGCGCGAGGCCGTTCACCTGCGCATCGGCCGCCTGCTGCTCGAGCGTCTTTCCCCGGAACAACTGCGCGAGTCGCTCTTCGACGTGGTGAGCCAGCTCAACGCCGGAATGGCGCTCATGGAGGACCCCGCCGAGCGCCACCAGCTCGCGCGACTGAACGCCGAGGCGGGTGACAAGGCCCGGGCCGCGGTGGCGCTCCCGCGCGCCATCTCCTATTTCTCGACGGCCTTCCCGCTCATTCCGGGAGACCCCTGGGAGACGGACCCCGCGCTGGCCTTCCAACTCCAACTCGAACAGGCACGCTGTGAGTTCATGCACGGCAACCTCGCCGAGGCGCGCCGTCTGGTCGAGGAGCTCCGCCCCCGGGCACGCACCCCTCCGGACACGGTGGCCGTCTATATCCTGAAGCAAAACATCCACTTCGCCGCGGGTGAGGACCAGGAGGGCCTCACGTGCATGCTGGAATGCCTGGCGTTGCTGGGCATGCCGCTCTCGCGGGAGCCCACCCGGGAGGAGGCGGTGGCCGCCTATGAGGAGGTGTGGGCCTTGCTGGGGGAGCGTCCCATCGAGAGCTTCATCGAGCTGC
Source organism: Cystobacter fuscus DSM 2262 (assembly GCF_000335475.2). Taxonomy (NCBI): domain Bacteria; kingdom Pseudomonadati; phylum Myxococcota; class Myxococcia; order Myxococcales; family Archangiaceae; genus Cystobacter; species Cystobacter fuscus. The sequence goes on from NZ_ANAH02000065.1 coordinate 111,013, forward strand.
CCCCCATGACCGACCCGGAGATGAGGCTGGTCGTCAGCGCCCTCTTCAAGCTTTTCTTTTCCGCGGCCTCCGCCAACCAAAACCTGGTCACCATCTCCCTGAGCCGGATGGTGTCCCTCACCCTCCGCCACGGCTTCGTGGATGCCGTCGTGAGCGGATATAGCTGGTTTGGCCTCATCGCCGGCGATTTCTTCAAGCAGTACCGGGAAGGCATTGCCTTCGGCAGGCTCGCTCTCGGGTTGGTCGAGCGGTACAATCTGTCCACCAGCCGGGGGGATGTCCTCTTCTGCATGCAGTACAGCAGCCCTTGGACCCAGCCCCTCCCCGAAGTACAGGAGATCACCCTCAGAGCCCTCCACCACTCGATTCAAGTGGGGGACACCATGCCCGCCGCCTACTGCAGCCTTTATAGTGTCACCAACCGCTTCGCCATGGGGCACAACCTGGAGGAGGTCCACCAGGAGTCGCTCGTGCGCGGCGAGTTCTTGCGCAAGACGGCGTTCCTGGAGCCCCAGGATCAGTTCCTCCTCGTTCAGCGCTACGTGCAGCAGCTGCGCGGGCACTCCCTCTCGTTCGGTACGCTCAACGGGGACGGCTTCGATGAGCAGTCCTTCGAAGCCCGGATACCCAAGAGCATGACCCGCACGTGGTGCTCCTATTGGATCATCAAGCTCCAATCGCGATTCATGTGCGGCGACTACGCGCAAGCCCGCGGAGCAGCGGACAAGGGGGCCAAACACCTGTGGGTCCTCAAAGACATCTTCCACCTCTGTGGATTCCACCTCTACCGAGCCCTGAGCCTGGCGGCGTGCTTCGAGGGGGCCACGCCGGAGGAGCAGCAGCGGTTCCTCGAGGACATCCAGAGTGATCAGCAACAGCTCGCGGAATGGGCAGGCCACTGCCCCCAGAACTACCACGCGCCCGAGCGGATGGTGTCCGGGGAACTGGCCCGCCTCGCGGGTCGGCCGGACCTGGCCACACGCGCGTACGAAGAGGCCATCCGCTCGGCCCGGGAGAACGGGGCCACCCAGTACGTCGCACTGGCCAGCGAGCTCGCCGCGAACCTCTGGCGCACTCAGCAGTCGCCCATCGTCGCCCACGCCTTCGCGCGCGAGTCCTGGGCGGCCTACCGGCAGTGGGGCGCCCGGGGCAAGGTCCAGCACCTGGAGTCCCTCTGGCCCCACCTCTCTTCCTCCTCGGCCACCACGGCCACCACGGACGCGCTGACCACCAGCAGTACGGACTCGACCCGCATCGACGCCCTCACGGTCGTCAAGGCCCAGCAGGCCGTCTCCAGCGAAATCGTCCTGGAGCGTCTGGTGACCACACTGCTGCGCGCGGCCATCGAAAACGCCGGAGCCCAGCGAGGCGCCCTGCTGCTGCCCGATGGCGACTCGCTCTCGGTGGCGGCCCACTCCGATGCTTCACCAGAGCAAGTCACCCAAGCGCTGCCCTGGATGCTCCTCTCCTACGTGCGACGCACGCGCGAGCACGTGCTCATCGGCGATGCCTCCCTGCCGCACCCCTTCTCCTCCGATGCCTGGCTGGCCCAGAGCGGAGCTCGCTCGGTGTTGTGCCTGCCCCTGTTGCGGCAGGAGCGGTTCTCCGGAGTGCTGTACCTGGAGAACAACCTGGCCACCAATGCCTTCAGCCCCGCGCGCCTGGCTCTCCTGGGTCACCTCGCCTCCCAGGCCGCCATCTCCATCGAGAACGCCCGGCTGTACGCGGATGTCCAGCACGCCAGAATGGAGCTGCGCCGGGCCAATGAAGAGCTGGAGCAACGGGTGGAGGAGCGCACGCGCGAGCTCAAGCAGGCCCAGGCCCGACTGGTGGACACCGCGCGCGAGGTGGGCATGGCGGAGGTGGCCTCCAACGTCCTGCACAACGTGGGCAATGTGCTCACCAGCGCCGTCGTCAACCTGGAGATGATGCGTCAGTCCCTCGGCTCCTCTCGCGTGGGCCGCTTGAAGCAGGCGGCGGCGCTCCTCGTCGCGCAGCGCGACAACCTCGCGGACTTCCTGACGAGCAGCCCCCGGGGCAGACACCTCCCGGACTACCTGACGGCGCTGGGCGAGGAGATGATGCGCGAGCAGATGCGCCTCATGGAGGACATGGAGGTCATGAACCGGCACATCGAGCACATCCGCGCCATCGTCCAGGTGCAACAGACGTATGCGAAGAGCGCGCTGATGACGGAGGAGTGCGAGCTGTCCCTGCTCATCGACGACGCGCTGCGCATCCAGCTGGCCGCCTTGCAGCGCCACGGCGTCACCGTGCATCGGGAGTTGTCACCCGTGCCGCCAGTGACGGTGGACAAGCACAAGGTGCTGCAGATCCTCATCAACCTCATCAGCAATGCCAAGCAGGCGTTGGACCCAATGCCCGAGGGGCGGCGCAACCTCTGGGTGCGGCTGAGCGCGCAGGGGCCGGTGGCTCGCATCCAGGTGGTGGATGATGGCGTGGGCATCGCCCCCGAGGTGAAAGGCAAGCTGTTCTCTCACGGCTTCACCACCCGCAAGGAGGGCCATGGCTTCGGACTGCACTCCAGCGCCCTCGCGGCACAGCTCCTCAATGGCCGCCTGACCATCGACAGCGCGGGACCGGGCCAGGGCGCCGTGACCACCTTGGAGCTTCCCCTCAACCAGGCCGCGTGAGCCGGTCCATTGCCGCGCGTTTCGCGGGGGTCGAGCCCGCCCGGCTACCTGTGTGCCGGGTCGACGTGCGGACCTGAATGGTCATGACGCTGGAGCAGTTCGACCAGACGGTCCACGTGTGAGGCCAGACGCCGTTCGACCAGATTGGTGACACTCAGCAGCAGACCGGGCCGCGAGGGCCCCACGTACCAGAACGACAGCGGCAGGGGCGCCAGGCCCAGGCTCAGGGCCTCGGCCGCCAGGCGCCGATCGTCGAGGCCTTCCGGCAGGCCGATGCGCACCGCCAGCCCACCGGCGGGTTGGACCTCGAAGGCTTCCCCCAGCTGGGCCCGCAGGCGCGCCAGCAGGGCCTCGCGTCGGGCGCGGTAGAGCCGCTTCATGCGCCGCAGGTGGCGCAGGTAGTGCCCGTCGGCCATGAAGGCCGTCACGGCGCGTTGCGGCTCGTCACCGGGGGCGCAGACCAGACACGCCGCGGCCTCTCCGACCCGTGCGACGAGCGAGGGCGGCACGACCAAGAATCCAAGGCGGAGCGACGGACTGAGGGTCTTGCTGAAGCTGCCCACGTGCAGCACCCGTCCGTCGGGATCCAACGAGGCCAGGGCGGGGGCGGCGCGGCCCTCGAGCTGCAACTCGCTGAGGTAGTCGTCCTCGACGATCCAGGCCTCGGAGGCGTGGGCCCAGTCCAGCAGGGCCCGGCGGCGGGCCGGGGACAGGGTCATGCCCAGCGGAGACTGTTGCCCGGGAGTGACGATCGCGAGCTGGGCGTCGGGCGCGCGGCGCCTCCCCTCGGCGACGACGAGGCCCTCCGCGTCGACCGGGACGGGGACCGGCTCGAGTCCGGTGAGCTCCAGGGCCCGGCGGGTGAGGGGAAAGCCGGGCTCCTCCATCCACACGGGTCCGCGCGGGCGCAGGGCGCGCAGGAGCAGGTCCAGGGCGCCCGAGAATCCCGCCGTCACGAACACCTGCGAGGGGTCGCAGCGCATGCCGCGCACGAGGGCCAGATGGGCGGCGAGCGCCTGGCGCAGCTCGATGCGGCCGCGCGGGTCGGGGTAGCCCACCGGTCCCCAGGCCGAATCCCGGGCGGCCTTCGTCAGCACCCGCGCCCAGGGGGCGAAGGGAAAGGCATCCTGGGCGGGCACGCCCATCTGGAAGGGCAGTGGGGGCTGCTCGAGGCCGCGCCGCATCTCGGGCATGGGCGAGGGCTCGGCCTTCGCCCGTTTCCGGGGAGGCGTGGCGGGCCCCTCGGCGACGAAGGTCCCGGCCGCGCCCCGGCCCTGCAGCAGCTGCTCATCGACGAGCCGCTCGTAGGCCGCGCGCACCGTGCCGCGGGCCACACCGAGCTGGACGGACAGATCGCGCCAGGAGGGCAGGCGAGCTCCGGCCGCCAGCCGTCCACCGCGGATGGCCTCGCGGATGCCGGTGTGGATCTGCTCGGTCAGGGTGGTCCGGGCCTTCCGGTCGACAGTGATTCCCAGCGGAGCGGTCACGGATGGGATGGTACAGGGGATTCGCCCGTTCTTGGTCCTGTTTCCGGCCCGGCGAGAAACCATACTCCGATACATCCACTCCCTGGAACGAGGATGTCTTCATGAGCCAACGAATCGATTTCGCGACCCTGGCCACCCCGGCCTTCAAGGCACTCAATGGCGTGCGGGTCGCCCTGGATCAGTCGGGTCTTCCCTCGCGGCTGCGCGAGCTGGTCTTCCTGCGCGTGTCGCAGCTCAATGGCTGTGCCTTCTGCATCGACCAGCACTCGCGCCACCTGCTCGAGGATGAACTGCCCTTGGAGAGCCTGTTGTTGGTGCCCGTCTGGCGAGAGGCGGGCGAGCGGTTCTCCGCGCGGGAGCGCGCCGCGCTGGAGTGGGCCGAGGTGGTCACGCGCGTGGCCGACACGGGCGTGCCGGATGCGGCCTTCGAGGCCGTCTCGGCGCACTTCCAGGGCAAGGAGCTGGCGGACCTCACGGTCGCCATCGGGTTGATGAACAGCTACAACCGGCTGGGCGTTGGCTTCCGCCTGGCGCCCGGCGCGCCGAAGAAGAGCTGACGGCCGCCCCTACTGGGGATCGGGCGTCGTCAGGTTCGGGTCGTCGGAGTCGACGACGAAGACGGCCAGGAGCCTGGCGGGCCGGGTCGCGCTGGCGTTCTCGCTCACGCCGTGGTGCGCGCCGGGCGCCTCGTAGAAGTTCTCTCCGGTGCGATAGACCCGCGCGGGCTCGTCACCGACCTGGCTGCGGACCTCACCGGACAGGACATGGGCATAGATGAACGCCGAGGGCGCGTGCCGGTGGGCGGGCGAGCTGCCTCCGGGCGGGTACTCCACCACGACGGTCTTCAAGGACTTGCCGGGCAGGTTGGGAATGGGCTGGGAGAAGATGGGGGTGACCTTCGCGTTCTTCGCGTCCTTGCCGCTGCCGTGAGCGAAGGCGAGCAGGGGCAGGGACAGGGCGCCAAGAAGAGTCAGGATGCGGGTACGGAGCTGCATGTCGTCCTCCGGGGGTGATGTCCCGGCAAGGTACGGGCGAGGTCCGGTGGCCGGTAGAACCAAGACCCGCCGACCTCGCTGTACCAAGACATGCTGGGGCACCTGCACGACGACATCACCCTTGCCACGTATGCCCACTCGTCCTATTATCGAAACCCATCCGTTTCGTTAATTGAGGACAATGGCCATGACCGCGAAGAGAGCACAGCGAACCCTCGACCAGCTCGCCGCCGGAACGACCCTGGCCGAGGCGCTGGACGTTTACGACTCTCTCGCTCCCGCTACGCCAACCCAGATGATCGGCTCGTGGAAGGGTACCGGCATCAATACCGGCAACCCCTTCGACGGACTGCTGGAGCACTTCGGCTGGCACGGGAAGCGCTTCGAAAGCCTCGACGAGGCGCACCCCCTCATCTTCCGCTCCGGGCAGGGTCGGTTGGTCAGCGTCAATCCGGGGCTCATGCCGATCGGCCTCGTCGCGCGGCACGGACAGCGGTTCCTCGGGTCAGGTTGGGCGACGGCGTTCCGTCTCGCGCGTCCACTCCTCACCACGACCGCCCCCAAGGCGCGTCTTCGCCCCGTCGAGTACCGCGGGGTCGTCTCCATGGCGATGAGCTACGACCAGTTGCCGATCATCGATGTGTTCCGTTCGGTCGACGAGGACACGCTCATGGGCGCCATGGATATGCGCGGCCTCGCCGCTCCCTTCATGTTCGTCTTGAGACGCGAAACCGACTCGGCCGCTGGGAGCGTCGCGTGACCCTCCGCACCGCTATCGTCACGGGAGCCGCGAGCGGCATCGGCGCCCTCGCGGTGCAACGCCTGCGAGCGCGCGGCGTGAACGTCGTCGCCGCCGACCGCACGCCGGCGCTCACCGAGTTGTACGCCGGTGACCGGGGCATCGTCACGGCCGTCGGCGACGTCACTGATCCCGGCTACGCGCCCGACCTCGTCCGCACGGCGGAAACAGCTTTCGGTCCTGTTGACCAGCTGTTCCACTCGGCGGGGATCATGCCCGCCGGCGAAATCGGCGACATCCCCATCGAGCAGTTCCTCACTGTCGTCGACGTCAACTACATCGGAACCGTGCGCATGACCCGCGCCGTGCTGCCCTCGATGCGCGAGCGCCGTAGCGGGCAGATCATCGTACTGGGCTCCATCACGGGCTACATTCCGAGCAAAGGCTTCGCCGCCTATTCGGCGAGCAAGGCCGCGGTCAACAGCTATACCGAGACGCTCGACCAGGAGGAGCGCGGGCACGGCATCCATGTTCTTCTTGTCGCCCCGAACGCCGTCAAGACACCGCTGCTGAGCCAGATGAGCGGAGGGCCCGCGGCCATCGCGGCGCTCGCCCAGAAGGAGTCCTCCCCGCTCATGATCACCCCCGACAAGGTCCTCAATGACATTGAGCGCGCCCTGGCCCGGCGTCGGCACCTCTGCCTGCCCGGTGCCCGCGCGGCCTACACTCTGCGCCGACTCTCCCCCGCCCTCGCCTGGGCATTGAACAATCGGCTCAATCAGGCGTGAGCGCCGCACGATGAGTCCCGAACAACCTGCCGGCCGCAAGAGCCGGTTCAGCGAGGAACGACGTGCCGAGGTGTATCGCGCCACCATCGCGCTGATCGCGGAGCGCGGTTACCAAGGAGCGAGCATCGACGAGATCGCGGTCCGCACACAGACGAGCAAAGCGACGCTCTACCGTCAGTGGGGCGACAAGTCGAACCTGGTGCTCACCGCGTTACGGGCCGAGAGCGGTCTGGCCGTCGAGACCATTGACACCGGTTCACTCGACGGCGACCTCACCGCCCTCATGGACATGTTTGGTGCCCGCGCGGGCCAGAACGTGCGACTGGTCCTGACGATCGCCGATGCCGCTCAGCGCGACCTGGAATTGCACACCACGCTCGTGCGCTACGGCATGCCCGAACTTTCCGGCATCGAGCGTATCCTCTCGCGCGCGGTGGAGCGCGGCGAACTGCCGGCCGACCACCCGGCGATCCCCCACGTGCCGCACCTGCTCATCGGCGCCCTGTTCGGCGTCGCCGTCATCGAAGGGCCGGAGGCGCGCATCGACGCCGAGCGCATGCGCGGATTCCTGAGTGACGTCCTCCTGCCGCTTCTCGGAAGGTGCGAGTAGCAGGGGTTGGCGGGAGCGGCAGAAACCCTTCCTCGAAACGCGGATCGAGGACTGACTCGGTGGTATGTCGTCGGCATTGTGGAGGGGAACGGGGCCAGGGGCAGGGCAGCACCCAGGCCTTGGCACCCGGTCGACATGGAGCGGGACATGAAGGTGCTCGTCACGGGAGCCGCGGGCTTCATCGGTTATCACGTCTGTGAGCGGCTGCTGGCCCGGGGGGACACGGTCATCGGGGTGGACAACCTGGACGTGTCGGGAGACGTGACGCTGAAGGCGACGCGGCTGTCGCGGCTGAGGTCGGCGCCGAACTTCGGCTTCCACCGGATGGACATCCGGGACGCGAGGGCCTGCCGGGAGCTCTTCACGGGGGCGCGGCCGGAGCGCGTGGTGCACCTGGCGGCGCGCGTGGGGGTGAGGGCGGAGCCGGTGGACTCCCAGGACTACGCGGAGACGAACGTCTCGGGCTTCCTCCAGGTGTTGGAGTCCTGCCGGCGCACGGGGGTGGGGCACCTGGTGTTCGCCTCGTCGAGCTCGGTGTACGGAGCGGACACGCCGGTGCCGTTCTCCGAGCAGGCGGCGGCGACCCACCCGCTGAACCTGTATGCGGCGACGAAGCGAGCGGACGAGCTGCTGGCGCACGCCTACAGCTACCAGTACGGCCTGCCCATCACCGGACTGCGGCTGTTCTCGGTGTATGGCCCGTGGGGGCGGCCGGACATGGCGCCCATGCTGTTCCTGCGGGCGATGCTGGAGGGCCGCCCGCTGGTGCTGCACGGCGAGGGCAAGCCCCAGCGCGACTTCACCTACGTGGACGACGTGGTGGAGGCGCTGATGCGGGTGCTGGACGCTCCGCCCACCGGCGGCGTGCCGCGCTCCCGCGTGTTGAACGTGGGCCGGGGAGTGCCCGTGGCGGTGGCGCGGCTCGTGGACCTGCTGGAGGAGCTGCTGGGCAGCAAGGCATGGGTGGAACTCCAGGCCGCGCCCCCCGGAGAGATGCACGTGACGTGCGCGGACGTGACGGCGCTGGAGCACGTGACGGGCTTCCGTCCCTCCATCCCTCTGGAGCAGGGGCTGACCCGGCTCGTGGCCTGGTACCGGGGCCACGAGGGCTGAGTAGCCACGATCGAGTTTCGCACTTATTTGAGGACATCCATGGGACCCAGCAGCCAGTTGCCAGGAGCGTTCGGGTCCGCACTCAGGTAGTATTCGAAGAGGGCCTGATGGAACTCCGCACGACTGATCTCGCCGTCGCTGTCCCGGTCGAGCCTCCTGAAGGCCTCGGTGGAGGTGGTCGGAGGGATTCCAAGCGCGTCGTACATCCCCACGTACTCTTCCTTCGAGAGGCTGCCATTGCCGTCGCGGTCAAGAGCGCCCAGCAACCCGTCGACGATGTTGCCCACGGCAATCTCGAAATTCTTCGGGGCGATCACGACAGCATCCATGATGCGGATGAACTCCTGCTTCCCGATCTTCTCGCTCGCCTTGTTCTCGCGGGCCTCCAGCAGGAGGTTCCACCAGTTCATGAACCCCTTGTTCATCGCACTCTTGTTCTTTTGATCCTTCTCGTCCGCCAGGGCGGTGAACAGCTTGACCATTTTCTCGATGTCGTCCTGGGTGATCCATCCATCGCCATTCTGGTCGAACCACTTGAACACGTAATTGAACTTCTTGGCCTGCAAATCCGTTGTCACGAAGGCACCCCTCTGGATTGATTTGTCACTGTCTGAAGCCGTCTTGGCTCCACCATTGCCACGTATCGGGCAAGCACACAGGGCACGGCAGTTGGAGCGTAGATAGTTCCTGGCAACACGGCAAGGAAAAATGAGGGATTTACGCAATACTTCCAATGGCATTGCCAATGAACGTGAAGCATGGTGGCAGCGAGAGTGCCATGGTCGAAGAGCGCGCGGATGAGAGGGGCTCCATCACGGAGAGTCAGTTCGATGATCTCCCGGGACTTTACGAGAGCATGGCTCAGTGGCCCTTCCGTAAAGAGATAGAAACTCCAAGTGTGCTGCAGCGTCTCGGGAGCGTCGAGCAGATGGACGTGCTCGATTTCGGCTGCGGGTCGGGACTGTACTCCCGCCTCTTGAAGGAGCGGGGCGCGAGGCGAGTGGTTGGCTATGACGAGGCGGAGGGCATGCTTCGCTATGCCTCCCGGCGCGAGGAGAAGGAGCGGCGAGGGATTGAATATACGTCAAGACTTGCGGACCGCCTGGAGGGGCAGTTTGACGTCGTCCTGGGGGTCTATGTATTGCCTTACGCGTCCACGCGTGAGGGGCTGCATGCGATGTGCGCGAGCATGTCTCGGCTCCTGCGTCCCGGTGGGCGACTCCTCACGTTGCCGATTCATCCCGCCTACGAGGGGGACCCGGAGTATTACCGGCCCTATGGCCTGCGCCTCGTCTCCGACCGCCCCCACGAGGAAGGCGGCGCGGTCCAACTGGAGCTGAGCTACGACCACTTATGCATGATGCGACCGGAACACGGGCCGGATTGGGCCACAGCAGGCCATGTTCAAGAGGAGCGGTGATGTCCATCGCGATTCACATCAAATTCAAAGCAACAACTAAAGACTTACTTTCCATTCCGGTAGCTACCCAGGGGACGTATCACACGGTGTGGCTTCCCACGGCGGAGAAACTGGGCCTCAAGTGGGTGCCCCTGTTCGAAAACGGGCCCATGGTCGATGTGAACGATCTGGCTGTCGTGATGAATGAATTCCGAAGGCTACGGGAGGCCCTGGCAATCAACCCGAAGAATGTCTCCATCCTGGAACGCATCGATTTCATCCTGGAGGAGCTTGGTGACGTGCCCCTCGGCGAGGTCTCCGAGATCTTTATTGGTTGAAGCCTCTAACAGGGCCAGGCGGGCGAACGGCAGCTCCTCCTCCCCCTGCACCGGCCCACTGCCCAGCAACAGGGCCCCCATTCCGCCTCTATGCAAGACAGCCAAGAGTCCTGGAACTTCGCGGACTCGCACCCTATGCTGCCGCGCAGCACGCCATGAGCCCAAAACCGACTGCAGAGGGAGTTACCGAGGGCATCGACCTGGCGGGGCAGCGATTTCTCATCACGGGGGCCTCGAGTGGCCTCGGCCTCGAGCTCGCCCGGGTCCTCGCGCTGCGGGGCGCGAGCCTCGTCTTGCCCGTGCGCAGCCTCGACAAAGGCCGTCGCGTGCTCGACAGCGCGGGGCTTGACGAGGAGGCGCGTGGCCGCTGCGAGCTCGTCGTGTGCGACCTGTCGCGCTTGGAGGCCGTGCGCGCCCTGGTCGACTCCCTCGTCCAGCAGGGGCGGTCCTTCCAGGGGCTCGCGCTCAATGCGGGTGTCTTCGGCCTGCCTTTCGAGTTGACGCCCGAGGGCCTCGAGTTCACCTTCGCCTCGAACTTCGCGGGCCACTTCGTGCTCCTCCATGGCCTCCTGCGGCACCGGCTCCTGGTCCCCACCGGCCGGGTGCTGGCGACGCTCTCGGAGGCCGTTCGGCTCAACCCGTTCCTCCGTCCGGACGTCCGCCTGCTCACCGAGCCTCGCGCGCATGCGAAGCGCTTCGGCGCGGCCTCGAGCCCGACGGCGAAGGTCCTCCTCTCGCTCAGTCTGCTGCACCTCGCGCGGGCCGTCCGGGGAACCTGGGCGGAACCGATGGAGTTCTTCGGAGTCGACCCGGGTGCGACGCTCACGGACAACATCAACCAGGGAGGCCGGGTGGCGCAGGCGCTGATGCGCGTGCTCGGGCCTCGACTCCTCAAGCCGGTGGGGCAGGGCGCGGCGGTGCTTGCCTGGGCCCTCACGACGCCATCGCTGCCCGGCGAGCGCGGCTTGCGCTACTTCACGAACGAGCTCGCGCCCGTATCGATCCCACGGCGCTGGCTGGATGCGGACCTCGCCGAGCAGGTCTGGCGCGCCAGCGAAGCGCACCTGGCCACGGGTCCGCTGCGGCTTTGAAACCCCAGAAATTCACAAGCCCAAGTCAGGCATGCGGAGAAGGTGTCAGACACTTCGCGTGGGCTCTGGGCTCCTATCTGGGGGAGCGTCACGCGCCTCTCCTCCGCACCTGCTTGGGGGAGTCAAGAGCGCCAATAACTCCGCATGAGTTCCGTGATCCACTGGGGCTGGAACACCTCTCCCCGCGGCGCGAACTCCGCCACCCAGGGCTTGATATCCAGCACCGGCGAGCCATCGATGGCGTCGAGGCCCTCGAGGTGCAGCTGGATGCCATCCACCTTCAAAACCCGGCAAATGGTAGCCCCCATCTGGTTCGGCCGGTTCTTTCCCCTCTGGGCGAAGATCCCAACCTTCGGCCAATCCGTATTGTTGCGCGGGTGCCTGGCCGTCTTCTCCACCTTGGCGGGATCCACCTGGTCCATATGGAAGAGGATTTCCACGTGGGAAAAATCCGTGAGGCCGGCCAGGGCTTCGGGGGTAAATTGAGTAGCGTCTAGTTCGATATAGACCTTCTCCTCGTCCCAATTATCGTCTTCCGCTTTTCCGCGGGTGGAATGCACTCGGCCGACGGCTTGTAAGGTGATGGTTTTCATAAGCTCCAAGCTATCACCACTCTACCCCTGCGCCTGTGGGAAGTAGGTGGCCGCGCATCGCCGGGGAATGTCGCTCCAGTCCTCGTCGCGTGAAGGCGATCTCACTCTCCGACAACTGGCTTGCAATTGTCACTGAGTTGCATTTAATCCTCGTGATGGGACAGGGGGGGCCGCGGGTGATCGCGGTTCATTCGGAGCGAGGAGAGCATGTCCGACATCGTGAACACCGGTGCGCTCGAGGCCGTCGGGCTCGAGCACCGCTATGGCTCGAAGACCGTTCTTCGAGGGCTGAACTTCACCGTGGAGCCCGGGCAGATCTACGCCCTGCTCGGCGGCAACGGCGCGGGCAAGTCGACGACGCTCGGCATCTTCCTGGGCCTGGTACGCCCGACGGCGGGGCGGGCCCGGGTGTGTGGCCAGGAGGTGGCGGCCGATCCCCAGGCCGCGCGGTCGCGCCTGGCCTATGTCCCCGAGAACGTGGCCCTCTACGAGCACCTCAGCGCGCGGGAGAACCTCGACTACTTCCTGACCCTCGCGGGGAGCGAGCAGAGCGCGCCGTCGGACATCGACGCGGCGCTGGAGGCAGTCGGCCTGGCGCACGAGGCGTGGGGCAAGCGCGTGGGCGGGTTCTCCAAGGGCATGCGCCAGAAGGTGGCGATCGCGCTGGCCATCGCCCGGCGCGTGCCCGTGCTGCTCCTGGACGAGCCGACCTCGGGCCTGGATCCACGGGCGACCGGGGACTTCAACCGCCTGCTGGACACGGCCCGCTCCCGGGGGGTCGCCACCCTGATGGTGACGCACGACTTGCTGAGCGCCGCCGAGATCGCCGACCGGATCGGCTTCCTGGCCCAGGGCCGGCTCGAGGAGGAGCTGGCCGCCACCGGCGAGGGACGGTTCGACGTCCGGGCCTTGCATCAGCGCTACGCGCGGGCAGGGGAGGCGGCATGAGCTTCCGACACACGAAAGTGCTCCGGGTGGCCGCCGAGGAGTGGCGCGCCCTGGTGCGCAACCGGGTGGCGGTGATCGCCAGCCTCACGCTCGTGGCCCTGCTGGTGACCTCCGCCCTCCTGGGCCTGGAGCAGCGCGAGGCCACGCGGGCGGCCCGGGCCCGCTACCAGGCCACGGCGGACGAGGCGTTCGACGCCCAGCCGGACCGCCATCCACACCGGATGGTGCACTACGGACAGTTCGTCTTCCGGCCCCTCTCGGCCCTGGCCTTCTTCGATCCGGGAGTGGATGGCTTCACCGGCAACACGGTGTTCCTGGAAGGCCACCGGCAGAACAGCGCCAACTTCAGCGAGGCGCGGCAGTCCTCACTGCTGCTGCGCTTCGGCCAGTTGACGCCGGCCTTCGTGCTGCAGACCCTGGCGCCGCTGCTCATCGTCTTCCTCGCCTTCGGGGCCGTGGCACGCGAGCGCGAGCAGGGGACGCTGCGGCTGCTGCTGGCCCAGGGCCTGCGCCCGTCCGAGCTCGCCGCGGGCAAGCTGTTGGCCCATGCCGGCGGGGTGGCCGCGATCGCCGCGCCGGCGCTCCTGGTGCTGGCGGCCGTGGCGCTCGCGGGCTGGGCGCCCCCCGTGCCCAGCCTGCTGCTGGTGTCCGGCTATCTCGTCTACCTGTTCATCTGGGCGGTGGGGGCCCTGCTCGTGTCGCTGCTGGTCCGGCGCGCCCGGGATGCGATGATCGTCCTGGTCGCGGCCTGGATGGGCGTGGTCATCCTCGCACCCCGGCTGCTTCCCGAGCTCGCGGTGGCGCGCCTCCCCACGCCGACGCGCATCGAGACGGACGTGACGATCCACCGGGAGCTCAAGCGGATCGGCGACAGCCACAATCCAGACGACCCCTACTTCTCCGAGTTCAAGGCGAAGACCCTCGCCCGTTATGGCGTCGACAAGGTCGAGGACCTTCCGGTCCAGTGGGCGGGGCTGGTCGGCATGGAGGGCGAGCGCCTGACGAGCGGGCTGTTCGATCGCCACGCGCGAGACGCCTTCGCCCGCGAGGCGGCGCAGAACCAGCTCGTGCGCCAGCTCGGAGTGCTCAGCCCGCTCATCGCCGTGCGCCAGCTCTCCATGAGTCTGGCCGCCACCGACACCGAGAGCCATCAGGACTTCCTGGAGCAGGTGGAGCGGCACCGCTACGCCTTCGTCCAGGCGCTCAACCTCCTGCAGGTGACGAAGATCCCGAACCAGAACGCCGGAGCGGACCCCCGGATCTCCGCCGAGCATTGGAAGACGCTGCCGGGCTTCACCTACCGGCAGCCGGACGTGCTCCAGCTCGCGGGCGAGCGGATCCAGGCCAACCTCCTGGTGCTGGTCTGCTGGCTGGCGGTCTTGCTCGCCGGCTGCGGCCTCGCCGCCCGGCGCCTGGAGGAGGCCTCGCGATGAGCACCTGGACCGCGGAACTCCGATTGTTGTTCCGGGCGCCGTTGAGCGCCGGCGCGCTCGTGCTGCTCCTGCTCCTGACGACCCTGTCCGTGGCGGCTGGCCTCGCGGCGACCGCCCGGCAGTCCGCCGTCATCGAGCGGGTGGAGGCCACGCAGGGACTGGACCTGGCCTCGGTGACCCAGGAGTACGGCAAGCCCGGCGCGGAGGCGGGCTCCGCCGCCTACTACACCTTCCACCTCACCACGGATCCACCGTCGCCCCTGGCCTTCGCGGCGCTCGGCCAGCGGGACGTGCAGCCCTATGTCCTGCGCGTGCGGCTGTTGGGCCTGCACTCGCAGCTCTACGAGTCCGAGACCCTGAATCCGGAGCTCGCGCTCCCCGGCGCCTTCGACTTCGCCTTCGTGCTGATCTACCTGGCGCCGCTGGTCATCATCGCCCTGATGCACGAGCTGGTGTCGGGCGAGCGGGAGGCGGGACGGCTCCGGCTCCTGGTTTCCCTTCCAGCCTCCGGTCTCGGGGTGTGGGGACGCCGCGGCCTCCTGCGCTACCTGCTGGTCCTGGGTGCCTTGCTCGTCCCGTTCGGGGTGGGCGCCGCGCTCTCCCGGGCTCCGGTGGCGGGGACCCTCGCCATCGCCCTGGCGGCGGCGCTCTATGCCGCGTTCTGGTCGGGACTGGCACTGGGGGTCGCCACGCGGGGCCGGAGTTCGGCGGCCAATGGCGCGGCGTTGATGGCCTGTTGGATCGCGCTGACCCTGCTGGCGCCCGCGCTGGCCAACGCCGTCATCTCCCGCGCCATCCCCGTGGCCCAGGGCGTCGATCTGACCCTGGCCCAGCGCGAGCGGGTGCACCGCGCCTGGGACATTCCCAAGGAGGAGACCTTCCGGCCCTTCTTCGTCAAGCATCCGGAGTGGCGCGACACGACGCCGGTGCTCGGCCGCTTCCATTGGAAGTGGTACTACGCCATGCACGAGGTGGGGGATGACGGGGTCGCCGCCGAGGTCGCGGACTACCGCCAGAGTCTGACGGCCCGCGAGGAATGGGCCACCCGGCTCGGCTGGCTCCTCCCGGCGGCCGCCGTCCAGACGTTCCTCCACCGCGCCGCGGACAGCGACCTGCGGGCGCAGCTGGCCTACCAGCGCGGCATCGAGGCGTTCCACACCCGGCTCCGCGACTTCTACTACCCGTACCTGTTCCACGAGCGGCCGTTCCAGCGGGCCGACTTCGAGCGGCTGCCTCGCCATGAACCCCGGCCATCGAGCGCCTCCCTGCCACTGGCTCCGCTGCTCGGGCTGCTGCTGCTGACGGCGCTCGCCTCTGGCGCCGCCATCCGAGGCGTCCGGGCCCTGTCCTCGTTCGCGGCCCAGGAAGGACGGTGAACCTCAGTGGGAGGTGCGCGTAGCGGCGGAGGCTGCTGGCATGTTCCACGAGGTAGGAACAGAATGAGCGCCTTTGTGACGTGAGGCGAGCGGGTGCGGCGCGCCGCGAAGGAGTGAGGAATTCATGACGGGTCGAGTTCACTCCCGGAGGACGTTGCTCCAGGGCGCGTTGGTGGCCATGGCATTCAACCCCGCGAGCCGGAGCTGGGCCGCCACGCTGGAGCCCGGCTCCGTCCCCCTTCCTCCGCTGGAAGGGGCGCTGCTGATGGACGCGGCGTCGCTCACCGCGGCTGCGGAGGACTTTGGCCACATCGTCCACCGCACGCCCTGGGCTGTGCTCGTCCCGGGCTCGGTGGGAGACATCGTGGCCATGGTCCGCTTCGCGCGCCGCCAGGGCCTGCACATCGCCGCCGCGCGAGGGCTCGGCGAGAGCCACAGCACTTACGGCCAGTCCCAGGTGCCGGCGGGCATCGTCATCGACATGTCCGCGCTTTCGACCATCCACGAGATTGGCGAGTCGAGCGCTTGGGTGGACGCGGGTGTCCGGTGGCGTCAGTTGCTGGAGGCCACGCTTCCTTCCGGCAGGAGCCCTCCGACACTCACCGACTACATCGAGTTGAGCATCGGTGGGACGCTGTCGGTGGGTGGCATTGGTGGGCAGGCGTTTCGCTGGGGTCTCCAGGTGGACAACGTCCTGGAGCTGGATGTCGTCACGGGGGAGGGCGAACTCGTGCGGTGCTCGCCCTCATGCGAGCGGCACCTGTTCGACGCCGTGCGGTCGGGGCTGGGCCAGTTCGGCATCATCGTGCGTGCCCGGGTACGGCTCGTCGAGGTGCCTCCCCGTGCGCGGACCTACACCGCGCTGTACGGCGACCTCCACCGCTTCCTGGACGACCAGCGGTGGCTTATCGAGGACGGCCGTTTCGACTATGTCGAGGGTGCCGTTGTCTCCTCCGCTGGCGGATGGGCCTTCCAACTCGAGGCGGTGAAGTACTTCACCCCTGGCGCCGAGCCGCGGGACGACAGGCTGCTCGCGGGCCTCGGCTTCCAACCCGGGACGCTCCAGGTGACGGACAGCAGCTACTTCGACTTCGCCAACCGACTCGCGCCGTTGGTGGCAATGCTCCAACAGCTCGGTATCTGGGAGTTTCCGCACCCGTGGATGGACATGTTCGTTCCCGCCCGGTCCGCGGCCGCGTTCGTGGAGGAGGTGCTATCGCAGACCACCGAGGCAGACATGGGGCAGGGGCCCATTCTGCTCTACCCCTTCCGCTCAGCAGCGCTCACCGCCCCCTTCCTCCGAGTCCCCACGGATCCGCACGTCTTTCTCTTCTCGCTGCTGCGTACCGCCATTCCGCCGACGCCGGAGAACGTGGCGGCCCTCGTGCGGAAGAACCGCGCCATCTTCGAGCGGCTCACCGCCATGGGCGGAAAGCTGTACCCCGTGGACGCCGTTCCTCTGAGTCGTGCCGACTGGCGCCGCCACCTGCACCCCTATTGGGAGCGCTTCGAGTACGCGAAGCGTCGCTTCGACCCGGCTCGTATCCTCACGCCAGGTCAGGGCATCTTCTGAGTCAGTCCGCCCTTGCGGTGTCCCAGGTCCTCAACGGCACGGGCATGGCCCTGCTGCTGGTGATGCTCGTCTGCTGCTACCTGCGTTTGACCGGACGCTGGTTGCCGCCGTCCGTGGCCCGGTAGGCCGCCACGCTCCCTTCACAAACGCTTGGAGCAGCTCACGAAGGCGCGCTCTCCCTTGCCGAGGTGCGGGAGGCCTGACAACTTCCGGAGTTCTTTGACGCCTTTCCGAGACACCACCTCCGAGGTTTTTTGTCACCATCCCGGGTTATAAGCGCTTACTCCCGCTGATGTGCGGCAAAGGAGAACATCAATGCGTCAATACGCGGTGTCTTGTCTGGTGGCGATGGCGTTGTCCGTGGGGTGCGATGAATCAGGTGCCCCGGTCAATCAGGGCGCGGTGCCTCTCCACGACACGCCCATGGATGTGTATGGCAGAGCGCTCGTTGGCGCGGAGGGGCCCATGCGCTATCGCGACGGCTCGGGCTCCCCCGCGCCTGAAGCTTCCAACTCGTCGCCGGACTCGGCCCTTCGGAGCAGCCTCGTGGGTGTCCAGTTCTCCCTCGGCGCGTACACGAGCCGTCCCGTCGGCAGCTCGCCGGAGGCGGTGGCGATCGGTGATGTCACCTGCGACGGGCGCCCCGATGTCGTCATGACGACGACCTATTATTTCGATGCCGCGAATGATTACCGCGTCTTCGTCTTCCCTCAGCAGGCGGGTGGTGGCCTCGGCGCGCCGGTGTCGTATCCCTACGCGGCCACCGCGACTCGGAATGGAATCGCGCTGGCGGACCTGAACAGGGACGGTTGTCTGGACGTCGTCGTCGGTCACGGGTCGGGGATCAGTGTCCTGCTCGCGGACAAGGCGACAGGTGGCCTCCGGCCCGCCGTCGTGGTCGCCGACCGTGATGCGGACACGCTCGCCGCCACGGACGTGAACCGCGATGGCAAGCTCGACATCATCTCCCTGGGCTGGAGCCGCGGCGCCTCCCTCTTCCACGGCGACGGCACCGGGGCCTTTTCGCGGATCGTCCCGTTCGCCACGAAGGCGGCGGGCTACAATGACCATGAAGTCGGTGACCTGAACGGCGACGGCATCCCGGACCTCGCCGTCATGTCCGGGCAGCTCTACGCCGTGCCGAACCTCTCGGTCCACCTGCATGATGGCACCAGCGCCCTCGGCACGACCCCCAACAGCTACTTCATGGGGCAGAGCGTGCTGACCGGTGGAATTGGACTCGGTGACGTGAACGGCGACGGACGGACCGACGTGGTGTTGTCGAAGCCCGGCAACAGTCCGACGGTCCTGTGGCTCATGGTGCAAGACGCCAACGGCAACCTCGTCGGCCCCACGGCCATCTCGTCCTACGACATCCCCGAGTCCGTCCAGGTCGCGGATATCGACAAGGACGGAGACGACGACGTCGTGGTGCTGCACGGTGGATGGTTCAAGGTGGGCGTCTACCTCCAGGAAGCCGGGGCGTTGCGGCCGGAGATGCTCTATTCCATTCCGTATGCGAGCCATTACGCGCCGCAGGGTCTGGCGCTCGGTGATTTCTCCGGAGACGGCTGCGGTGATATCGCCATCGCGGACTACAACAACGGGCTCGTGACGCTCCACGGCAAGTGCCTGCGCTAGTGCACGAGCGCCCCGGACGGGACCGCCCGCGACGACGGCGATGACCGCGCGCGCGCCGCACCTGATGGGGTGCGTGCGCCACACGCCGAGGTGGAGCGACTGCCGCGAGGTGCTGTTCCGCGCCTTGCCCTCACTCGACCGTGAGAACGATCTTCCCTTGGATGTGCCCTTGGGTGGCGCGCTCATGCGCTTTGCGCGCATTCGCGAGCGGAAACGTGCTGTCAATCGCGATGCGAACCGTGCCGGCGTCCAGCAAGGCTCCGAGATTCGCGAGCTGAGCCCCGTTCGAGCGCACCTGCGTCATCGACACCGTCACACCTCGCTTCGCGGCCTCCTCCGCGTCGGAGAAGCCCAGGTACACCGGAAAGAGAGCGCCGCCAGGCTTGAGGGTGCGCAGGAAACGGCCGGTCGTGGGACCGCCAAGGGTGTCGAGGACGAGATCGACGTCATGCGCGACGTCCTCGGGCGGGCCCTTGGTGTAGTCGATGAACTCGTCGGCGCCGAGATCGCGCAGGAACGCCTCATGCTTGCCCGACGCGACCGCGATGACGTGGGCGCCCTTCCACTTCGCCAGTTGCACCGCGATGTGCCCCACGCCGCCCGCGGCACCATTGATGAGCACGGTCTTGCCGTCGAGAGGTACCGGGCGGTGCCTCTCCGGTTGAAACGGGTTGGCTGCGTCGTGCCCAAGTTCGATCAGGAACTGCCACGCGGTGAGCCCCGCCATCGGGGCACCCGCGGCATGGACGTGCTCAATGGCAGTCGGCTTGAGGGCGAGATCCGACGCGGGCGCGGAGATGTATTCGGCATAGGCGAGGCTGCCCCCGAAGCTGGGAAAACGGATCATGCCGAAAACCTCGTCTCCGACCGAAAAGCCCCGCACGTCCGCGGCGACGGCCTCGACGATGCCGGAGACGTCAGACCCCGGAATGACGGGCAAGGGCACCTGCGGCCGCCAATCGGGCGGCAGCGACTTGTAGCCTTCGCGCAGATACCAGTCGGGGGGATTGATGCCGGTGGCGTGGACGCGGACCCGCACCTCGCCCGGCTTCAGCTCGGGCTTCGGCGCATCCTCGTAACGCAGCACTTCAGGGCCACCGAACTCGTGGAGCCGGATCGCCTTCATCGTTTTCATCGACATTGCTTTCCCCTTCGCGAAAGATGCGCTATTGGATTCGGAGCAGTGCTCCGTATATGTGGAGCACCGCTCCGCTTGTCAAGTCGAGGTCATGCGAGCCGACGCGAAGAAGAACTACGATCAGCTGCTCACCGCCGCGCGCGAAGTCGTCACCGAACAGGGCGCCGACGCGTCGCTGCGCGACATCGCTCGCAGAGCCGGCGTCGGGCTCGGCACGTTGTACCGTCACTTCCCGACGCGAGAGGCGTTGCTGGAAGCCTTGCTCCGCGTGTGCTTCGACGAGCTGACGACGAGGGCAGGCGAACTCGAAACGTCGAGGTCCCCCGGCGACGCCCTCGTGTCGTGGCTGCGCGAAGCCGTGACGGTCTCGCGAAACTATCGCGGAGTGACGGAGTCGATGATGGCCGCCATCGCCGACCCGGACTCTGCTCTCCATGCTTCGTGCGTCACGATGCGCACGGCAGGCGCGCGGCTTCTCGCCCGCGCTCAGGACAAAGGCCTGGCTCGACCCGACATGGACGGCACGGACCTGTTCGCACTGATCGGAGCGCTTGCGTGGCTCGGAGACCAGGCCGCGCTCGCGCAACGCGCCGATCATCTTTTCGGTATCATCGCGAGCGCGATCCTGACGGAGCGAGCAGGGTCCGATCGCGATCGGACGTGAAGCCCGATGGAGCGCGAGTTGGCCCGTGCCCCCTGGAGCAGAGGCTCGCCCGGCTCGTGGCGTGGTACCGGGGTCACGAGGGCTGAGCCTGGCGGAGCATGCCGCCCCCTACGCTGGGTGAACCACGAGGGGAGGTGAGGCAGGCGGCCGAAGGTCGGGATGCCATGACGGCTTGCGCCCAGGTGGCGCGGGTCGTCTTCCTCTCGCTACGCCCCACCTGGGGCGGCATACGATTCGGTGTGCTGGCGCCACGCCTCCCCGAGGAGCGACTCCCGCCACGAGGACACCTCTTCATGTTGGACATCCCGGGTTTCAGGATTCTCGGCACGCTGCGCGCGACGGGTTCGAACGTGCTGTTCCACGCGGTGCGCGAGGCCGATGGCGTCCCCGTCATCCTCAAGACGCCCATGTCCTCCTCGCCCGGCGCCAGGGAGAACGAGCGGTACCGACGGGAGTTCGTCCTCCTGCGGCGACTCCAGGACGTGCGTGGGGTGGCCAGGGCCTATTCCTGTGAGCGCATCCACGAGCGGCCCGTGCTGCTCTTGGAGCGGGTGCAAGGCGAGCCCTTGTCCGAGTCCAGCGGTCAGCCGATGGAGATCTCCCGGTTCCTGAGCCTGGCGCGCTCGTTGGCCTCCACCCTGGCCGAGGTCCACAACCGCGACATCATCCACAAGGACATCAAGCCGTCGAACATCATGCTGGAGCCATCCGGAGAGGCACGGCTCATCGACTTCGGCCTGGCGACGCTGCAACAGGTGGAGCGCCTGGAGGCGGCGCCCGCGCACCTCATCGAAGGGACGCTGGCGTACATGTCGCCAGAGCAGACCGGACGGATGAACCGCGCGGTGGACTACCGCACGGACTTCTATTCCCTGGGCATCACCTTCTATGAGCTGCTCACGGGGCGCAGGCCCTTCCAAGCGAAGGACGCGCTCGAGTGGTTTCACGCGCACCTGGCGCACAACCCGAAGCCGCCCCACGAGTTGAATCCCCAGGTGTCGCCGGCCTTGTCCGCGCTCGTCATGAAGCTGCTGGCCAAGGTGGCCGAGGAGCGCTACCAGAGCGCCGAGGGCTTGAAGGCCGACCTGGAGCGCTGCGACGAGACGTCGAGCCGGAGCACCCAGGAGGTGTTCCCGTTGGGAACCCAGGACGCGCCCCAGCGCTTCCAACTGCCGCAACGGCTCTACGGGCGTGAGACGCAGGTGAGCACCCTGCTCGAGGGCTTCGAGCGGGTGGCGCGCACGGGCCAGCCGGAGTTGCTGCTCATCCGCGGGTACTCGGGCATCGGCAAGTCCTCGGTGGTGCACGAGTTGTACAAGCCCGTGGTGCAGCGGCGCGGGTTCTTCCTGCGTGGCAAGTTCGATCAGTTCCAGCGGGACATTCCCTACACCACCCTGGCGCAGACCCTTCGTGCACTGGTGCAGCAACTGCTCGCGAGGAGCGAGGAAGAACTCGCGAGGTGGCGCGAGCAGGTGAACCGGGCCTGGGAAGGGCAGGGACAGGTGCTGGTGGACCTGGTGCCCCAGTTGGAAGCGCTCGTGGGCCCTCAGCCCGCGCTCCAGGAGTTGCCCGCCAGCGAGGCGCAGCAGCGCTTCTTCCGGGTGGTGCGCCAGTTCGTGTCGGTGTTCTACACGAAGGAGCACCCGGCGGTGGTGTTCCTGGATGACTTGCAGTGGGTGGATCCCTCCAGCCTGTGGCTGCTCGAGCAGATGTTGTCACGGCCGGGGGGCCCCACCGTGTTGTGGCTCGTCGCCTACCGGGACAATGAAGTGAGCCCTTCTCACCCGCTGATGGCGATGTTGGAGAGGGTGCGCGAGGCGGGGGCGCGTCTCACGGACGTCCGGTTGGAGCCGCTGAGCGTGGCGCAGGTGGAGCAACTGGTGGGCGACACGCTCCCGGGAGCGGGCCGGGAGGTGGCCGCCCCCCTGGCGGTGCTGGTGCACGAGAAGACGGGGGGCAACCCCTTCTTCCTGCTGCAATTGCTGGTGACGCTCCACCAGGATGGCTTGATCATGCGCCTGCCGGAGGGCGGGTGGCGATGGGATGCCGAAGGGGTCCGTGCCCGGGGCTACTCGGAGAACATCGTCGACTTCCTGGTGGGCAAGCTGCACCAGCTCCCCCCGGGCACGCAGAATCTGCTGCGGCTGGCGGCGTGCGCGGGCAGCGTCTTCTCGCTCCAGATGTTGGGCATCCTCTCGGAGCTGTCCGAGGTGGAGGAGGTGGAGCAGGGCCTCGAGCCCGCGCTGCGTGAAGGCATGCTGGGGCGCGTGGGGGTGGAGAAGTTCCGCTTCCTGCACGACCGCATCCAGCAGGCGGCGCATTCACTCAGCTCCGAGACGGAGCGCCAGGAGGTGCACCTGCGCATCGGCCGGTTGCTGCTCGCGAGCCTGTCCCCGGAAGAAGTGCGCGAGTCGCTCTTCGAGGTGGTGAGCCAGCTCAACGCCGGGGTGGCGCTGATGGAGGACCCCACCGAGCGCCACCTGCTCGCGCGACTCAACGCCGAGGCGGGCAGGAAGGCCCGGGCCGCGCTCGCGCTGCGCCCCGCTCGCACCTACTTCGCGACGGCCTTCGCGCTCATTCCCGCGGACCCCTGGGAGACGGACTACGCCCTGGCCTTCCAGGTTCGACTGGCCCAGGCGCGCGTGGAGCTCATGAACGGCGACCCCTCCGCGGCACAACGTCTCGGCGAGCCACTCCTCTCCCAGGCACGCACTCGCGCGGACACCGTGGCCGTCTACTTCCTGTGGCAGGAGATCCACCTCGCCACGGGTGAGTTCCTGGAGGGAATGCGCTACCTGCTGGAGTGCCTGTCGTTGCTGGGCATGCCGGTGTCGTCGCATCCCACCTGGGAGGAGGCCGTGGCCGCCCATGAGGAGGTGTGGACCTTGCTGGGGCAGCGTCCCATCGAGAGCCTCATTGAGTTGCCCCCCATGACCGACCCGGACATGAAGCTGGCCGTCGTCGCCCTCTTCATGCTCTTCACCGGCGCCCAATCCACCGACCCCCACCTGCTCATCATCATCATGAGCCGGCTTGTCTCCCTCACCCTGCGCCACGGCTTCGTGGACGCCGCCGTGAACGGGTATGCCTGGTTCGGCATCAGCTCCGGCTGGTTCTTCAATCGCTACCGGGAAGGCTTCGCCTTCGCACGGCTCGCCCTCGGACTCGTCGAGCGCTACAACCTGTCCGCCTTCCGGGGGACGGTGCTGTTCGGCATGCAGTGCAGCAGCTACTGGGTCCAACCCCTCGCCCGAGCGCAGGAAATCGCCCTCGAAGGCCTGAACCATTCGCTTCAAGTGGGTAGCGTCGGGCCCGCCGCCTACAGCAGCGTCTACCTCGTCACCAACCGTCTGGCCATGGGACACCCCCTGGACGAGGTCTACCAGGAGTCGCTCGTGCGCGCCGAGTACCTGCGCAACACGGGCTTCGTGGATCCCCAGGACTGGCTCCTCGTGGGTCAACGCTACGTGCAGCAGCTGCGCGGCCACTCCCTGTCGTTTTCCACCCTGAGCGGGGAGGGCTTCGATGAACGGGCCTACGAGGCGCGGATGACGCCCGAGCGAACAGGCAGCACGCGCTGCCATTACTGGGTCCTCAAGATGCAGTCGCGCTTCATGTGCGGCGCCTACGGGGAAGCCCGTGAAGCCGCGGACCAGATGGCCGGGTTGATGTGGGCCAATTCCGGCTCCCTGGACAATCGCGAGGGCCACTTCTTCCGCGCCCTGACCCTGGCCGCGTGCTTCGAGGAGGCCCCGCCCGAGCAGCAGCGGGAGTGGCTCGAGGCCATCGAGCGGCACCACCAGCAGCTCTCGGAGTGGGCGGAGAATTGCCCGGAGAACTTCCGCGCGCTCGAGCGGCTCGTCTTCGCGGAGCGGGCCCGCCTCGATGGGCGCTCGGAGGCGGCGACGCGGGCCTACGAGGAGGCCATCCGCGTGGCCCGGGAGAACGGGGCCACCCAGTACGTGGGGCTGTCCAGTGAGCTGGCGGCGAGCTTCTGGCGCACGCGCCAGGCACCCATCGTCGCCCACGCCTTCGCGCGAGAAGCCCGGGCGGCCTACCAGCAGTGGGGGGCTCGGGCCAAGGTCCAGCACCTGGAGTCTCAGTGGCCGGAGCTCATGTCCACGCGTGGCTCCCAGGACGCCCTGACCACCAGCAGCACGGACTCCACGCGCCTCGACGCGCTCACGGTGGTCAAGGCGCAGCAGGCCGTTTCAGGCGAGATAGAGCTGGAGCGCCTGGTGACGGCGCTGATGCGGGCGGCGATGGAGAACGCGGGCGCGCAGAAAGGCGCCCTGCTCCTGCCCGGTGGGGAGAACACGCTCTCGGTGGCGGCCCTCTTCCAGACCTCGCCGGAGGGGGCCCTGGTGCCCTTGGACGGGGGCGGCGCCCAGGACTTGCCGTGGACGCTCCTCTCCTATGTCCGGCGCATGCGCGAACACGTGCTCATCGGGGATGCCTCCCAGCCCCATGCGTTCTCCTCCGATGCGTACCTGGCGCGCAGCGCGGCACGCTCGGTGTTGTGTCTGCCGTTGCTGAGGCAGGAGGTGTTCTCCGGGGCGCTGTACCTGGAGAACGACCTGGCCACCAACGCCTTCAGTCCGGCGCGCCTGGCGCTGCTGGGACACCTCGCCTCGCAGGCGGCCATCTCCATCGAGAACGCGCGTTTGTACGCGGACGTGCAGCGCGCCCGGACGGAGCTGCGCCTCGCCAATGACGAGCTGGAGCGGCGGGTGGAAGAGCGCACGCGCGAACTCACGCGAGCCCAGGCGCGCCTGGTGGACACCGCGCGCGAGGTGGGCATGGCGGAGGTGGCCTCCAACGTGCTGCACAACGTGGGCAATGTCCTCACCAGTGCCGTCGTCAACATGGAGGTGATGAGCAAGGCCGTGGGCGCCCTGCGTGTGGGCCGGGTGAGGCAGGCCGGCGCCCTGCTGCTGGCGCACCGGGAGGCCCTGGCGGACTTCCTGACGAAGGATCCGCGGGGTGGCCAGATGCCGGAATACCTGGTGGCGCTCGGCGACGAGATGATGCGCGAGCAGACGCGCCTCATGGAGGACATGGCGATGATGAACCGGCACATCGAGCACATCCGCGCCATCGTCCAGGTGCAGCAGACCTATGCGCGCAACGCGCTGATGACGGAGGAGTGCGAGCTGTCCCAGCTCATCGACGACGCGCTGCGCATCCAGCTGGCGTCCCTACGGCGTCACGGCGTCACCGTTCATCGGGAGGTGTCGGAGCTGCCCCGGGTGAAGATGGACAAACACAAGGTGCTGCAAATCCTCATCAACCTCATCAGCAACGCGAAACAAGCGCTGGACGGAGTG
This sequence comes from Cystobacter fuscus DSM 2262, assembly GCF_000335475.2. Lineage (NCBI taxonomy): Bacteria > Pseudomonadati > Myxococcota > Myxococcia > Myxococcales > Archangiaceae > Cystobacter > Cystobacter fuscus. The sequence continues at coordinate 136,920 of NZ_ANAH02000065.1, forward strand.
CCCGAGGGCCGGCGCAACCTCTGGGTGAGGCTGGCGGCCGAGGGCAACGTGGCGCGCATCCAGGTGGCGGATGATGGAGTGGGCATCGCGCCGGAGCTGATGGGGAGTCTGTTCACGCACGGCTTCACCACGCGCAAGGACGGCCACGGCTTCGGGCTGCACTCGAGCGCCCTGGCGGCGCAGTTGCTCAAGGGCTGCCTCACCCTGGAGAGCGCGGGCCTCGGCCAGGGCGCCGTGGCCACGCTGGAGCTTCCGCTCGCCTAGGGCCTACCAGCGGCCCTGGACGCGCTGCATGAAGTCGTAGGGGTAGCCCAGCTCCAGGGCGCTCGCCTCGTCCAGGCGCTTGAACTGGGCGTCATCCAACTCGAGCTCCGCCGCCTTCAGGTTGTCGTCGAGCTGCGCCACGGTGCGCGCGCCGAAGATGACCGAGGTGACGGCGCGCTTGCGCAGCAGCCACGCCAGCGACACCTGGGAGGCCGAGGCCTTCAGCTCGGCGGCCACCGCGTCCACGGCGTCCAGGATGCGCCAGTTGCGCGGGGTGTCGAACTGGGTGAACCGGTCCTTCCACTTCGCCAGCCGCGAGGCCTCCGGCGGGGGCTGCCCCTTGCGGTACTTGCCGGACAGGAAGCCGCCCGCCAGCGGGGACCACGGGAGGATGCCCAGGCCGAACTGCTCGCACACCGACACGTGCTCGCGCTCCAGCTCGCGCGCCACCAGGCTGTACTGCGCCTGCAGCGCCACGAAGCGCGAGAGGTTCTGCGTCTTGCTCGTCCACAGGCTGTCCACCAGCCGGTAGGCCGCGTAGTTGCTCGCGCCGATGTAGAGCACCTTGCCCTGGCGCACCAGGTCCTCCAGCGCTCGCAGCGTCTCCTCCTCGGGCGTGTCGATGTCCTGCATGTGCAGCTGGTACAAGTCGATGCGGTCCGTCTTCAGCCGGCGCAGGCTCTGCTCCACCGCGGAGCGCAGGTGGTAGCGCGAAGCGCCCGTGTCGTTGGGGCCCTTGCCCATGCGGAAGCGGAACTTGGTGGCCAGCACCACCTCGTCGCGCCGTTGGGAGCGCTCGAACCAGTTGCCCAGCACGCGCTCGGTGAGGCCGTCGTTGCCGTACACGTTCGCGGTGTCCCAGAAGTTGATCCCCGCCTCGAGCGCGCGATCCATGATGGCGAAGGACGTCTTCTCGTCGGCCCCCACGGCGTGCATCATCGAGCCCTCGGACGCCTCGCCGAACGTCATCGTCCCCAGGCACAGGCTCGACACCTTCAGCCCGCTGTGTCCCAGCTTGCGGTACTCCATCGTGCGCCTCCGTGTCTCAACAGAACTCGTGGAGCGCAGCCCTTAGCAGCACGAAGCCCGTGCTGTCTCTGCCGTGCGGCGGGACCGGGACGTATTGCTTCTCTCCCGAGGACTGGACGTGATCCTGAGCCAGCAGGAAGGCGAGGCACCGGGCGCGCCCTCGGGGGACCCTGGCACGCGCGCGGCTCCACTCCCAGGTTCCTCCCAGGAGGAAACCATGGGCGAGGCGCAGATGACCCGAGCGCTGCGGGAGCTCGTCTCCCTGCATGCGCCGACGCACTCCGAACTGCTGCTGGATGAAGCCGTCCAGGCTGCCTGGCGCCAGCCCCCGAGCCGCGCCGGAGGCCCTCCGCCAGGCGAGCTCATGGATCGCCTGCGCGAGCAGCTCCGGGGCGAGCTCGTCGCCTTCCACCAGCGCCTGCCCGTGCGCCCCTATGAGGGGGTCGACGTGTCACCCACGCCCGGCTGCTCGCTGTGGCTCGTGGGCATCCCCCTCACGCTTTTTCCCAAGCGAGACCAGGGCTTCTCGCGGGTGGAGTGCATCGTGGACTTCCGCGCCGAGGCAGCCACGTGGGACGCCTTGCGCGTGGTGAAGCTCCTGCCGGAGGAGCGCACTCAGGTGATGGCGAAGGCCGAACTCGGCGGCGAGCTGCAGTTCGAGGCGAGCGCCAAGGTGGGGCTTCGTCTGCCGGTGTCCCCCTCGATGCTCGCCGACGAGGTGGGCGCGCGGCTCTACGCGAAGGGGCAGGTGGGGCCCTTCGTCTACGAGGCCAGCCGTATGTGCGTGGAGACGGAAATCCTCCAGGGCACGGGCGCGCGCTGGCGCCTGGATGACACCTCGTCGTCGGAACGCGTCGGGGCGGAGAGCCACCAACTCGCCGTGGTGCTGGAGGTTCGCTCGGGGGCGCCGCGCATCGACGCCGCTGGCTACCTCCAGGCGTACAGCGATGTCCACTGGCTCACGCAGACGGTGGGCAGCTTCTGGATGAACCTCAAGGGGGCCCTGCGCGGCTTCTTCCACAGCGGCATTCCCGTGGAGGCCTATGGAGAGTGGAGCGACGTCCTGCCGCGCGGGTTGTGGGAGCAAGCCCGAGGCGGGCCCGGGCCCGAGCCCGCGCCGCCTCCCGGGCCCTGAGCCCTCTCCAGGAGGCGGCCGGGGATGAGGATGGAACTGGAGCAGGAGGACAGAGCGCTGGCGTGCCGCTTCGAACTCGTTCACGGCGACACGGGCTACCAGGTGCGCTTCAGCGCGGGTGGCGTCCAGCCCATCGAACGGCCCTTCGGCTTCGAGCTGCCCCTCGGCGCCCGCACCCGGAGCGTCATCGCCCGCATCGAGCAGGGCATCTGCACCCGGCCGGATCTCCAGGACGTGGGCAGTCAGCTCTGGAACGCGCTGCGTCCCCCGGGCGTCTTCGAGGCCTTCGTGAAGCTGGAGGAGCAGGCGGACGAGACCCGACCCCTCTTCATCTGGCTGGACATCCCCCCCGAGGCCGAGGTGGAGCGCTTGCCGTGGGAGGCCCTCCACGACGAGATGGCGAGCAGCTTCCTCGGGACGGACGCGCGCTACTGCCTGCTGCGCCCGCCGCCGCGGGGCTGCCCGCCCGCGCTGCGGCCCCCAAGCGCCGAGCAGCCCCTGCGCGTGCTGGTGGTCATCCCCGAGGGCTCCGGTCTCCAGGTGCAATACGAGTGGAACAACCTGCGGGGCGTGGCCCGGGGCATGGGGGAGGTGCTGCACCTCGGGCTGGTGGAGGGGAGGGTGACACCGGACCGGCTCCTGGCCGAGCTCAAGGCCAGTCCCTGGGACGTGCTGCACTACATCGGCCATGGCGAGGTGACGGAGGAGGGCATCACCCTGCGGCTCAACCAGGAGACGCCCGAGCAGGGCGACTTCTGGATGGATGCCGGCACCTTCGCCAACCTGGTGCAGGGACAACAGCTGCGGCTGGCGCTGCTCAACTGCTGCCTGGGAGCCTCGCCCTCCATCTCGCGGACGCTCTCGGGCCTGGGCCCCCACCTCATGCGCGCGGCGCGCGTGCCCGCCGTCGTCGCCATGCGCTACGAGATTTCCGACACGGTCTCCATCCGCTTCGCGGACAGCTTCTACCGCGAGCTGCTCACCGGAGGCGCCCCCGGGCACGTGGGCCTCGCCGTCCAGCAGGCGCGACGCTCGCTGCGCATCAACGCCAGCGGGGACACCGTGCGGGGCTTCATCACCCCCGTGCTCTACCTCACCCCCGGCTGCGAGCGGCTCTTCGACATCCGCCCGGCTCCGGAGCGCCAGCGCGTGGCGCCGGCGCCCGCCCGGCCCATGCTGCGGCTCCCGGAGACGCTGGTGCGGAGCCTGCGCCATGGGCGCCTCATCCCAGTGGTGGGCCCCGGACTCCACCGGCTCGCGCCGATGACGCGGCGGCGCAACGTGGAGGCCCCCGTGCTCGCGCCCACCCTGGGCCAGCTCATCCACCGCCTCGCCCAGGAGTGCGGCTACCCGGAAGAGGAGGACCTGCTGCTCATGGAGCGGGCCCATGACTGGTTCCTCGCCCTGCTCCTGGCGCGCGTCTGCCAGCACTACCAGCGCAACGGCCAGCGCTACGAGCTCATCGAGTCCATCCAGACGGTCTGCGGCCACGCGGAGCCGCCGGCCCCCTTGCAGCAGATCGCCACCTGGGACGTGCCCGGCATCTTCTACCTCCACTTCGACGGGCTGATGGAGGAGGCGCTCAAGCGCGCCCGCAAGCTGCCCCGCGTGCTCAACCGCGTGGAGCAGTCCCTGCCGGGCGAGCATGCCGAGCCCCTGCTGCTCAACGTCCTGGGCACGCTCACCCATGCCACCTCGCTGGTGCTCAGCGAGACCGACCACGAGCACCTGTGCTGGGAGCGCCTGCCACACGCGAGCCTGGAGGTGGTGGACCTCATCCACCAGATGGGCCGGGGCTTCCTCTTCCTGGGCGTGTCCCCGCGCGCCCACCTGGTGCGGCGCCTCGCCTCGCTCCTGGAAGTCGGTGAGGCCTCGATGCAGGGCCCCTGCTTCTTCGTCTCCGCCGCGGCCACCGAGGTGGACGCGGCCTACTGGAAGCCCTTCAACGTCCAATGGATTCATGAGGAGCCGGCCGCGGTCGTCGAGGAGCTCACCTCGCGGCTGGAGAAGCAGGAGGAGCCATGAGGCTGGAGCGCTCACCAGACCCAGCGGAGGGCACCACCACTCCTCCGTACAAGTTCCTCAACTACTTCGAGGAGGAGGATCAGGCCAGCTTCGCCGGGCGCGAGGACGAGGTGCAGGAGGCCCTGGCCGGTCTCACCCGCGGCCGGACGTACGTGGTGTACAGCCGCTCGGGGTTGGGCAAGACGTCCCTGCTGCTCGCCGGCCTCTTTCCCCGGCTGCGCCAGCGCGGGTTCCACCCCATGCGGGTGCGCCTGCTGGAATCTCCCGTGGAGGACTTCTGCGCCGCCCTGGCCGCGGAGTTCCAGCGCCCGGAGCTGGCCCATCCCGCCGAGCGCCAGGAGCGCGTGCCACACCTGCTGGAGGAGCTGTCCGCCCACACGCCGTTGGTCATCGTGTTGGATCAATTCGAGGAGTTCTTCGTCCGCTTCCGCGACCGCCCCGCGGCCCGGGCCGAGCTGGTGGCGCTTCTGGGACACATCTACCGGGAGCACGCCGTCAACATCCGGCTCGTCTTCAGCCTGCGCGAGGACTACTACGCCGAACTGGAGGACTTGCGCGCGGAGTTGCCCGAGCTGACCCGGTACGGCCTGCGCCTGCTGCCGCTCACCGCCTATGGCGCGCGGCAGGCCATCGTCCGGCCGCTCCAGCACATGCACCTCACCTACGAGGAGGGCTTCGTCAACCGGATGGTGGACATGCTGGCGGACTGGAACTTCGACCCGCCCGTGCTGCAGATCGTCTGCACCGAGCTGTACCGCGACGTGGTGGCGCGACGGGGCCTGCCCGTGTACCTGACACGGGAGGACCTGGAGCGGCTGGGCGGCGTGGATGGCATCTTCCGCGGGTATGTCCACCGGGTGACGAGCGGGCTGGCCGCGGAGCGGATGCTGCTGGTGCGGGTGGTGCTCGGTGCCCTCATCTCGTCCGAGCGGACCCGGTATGCCCTGCGCGCGGAGGATCTGCGCTCCGGCCCGGTGCGGGCGACGTACGCGGAGCTGCGCGCCGTGCTCGATCACCTCACCGAGCAGGGCCTGCTGCGCGTGGAGCAGCGCCAGGGCGAGCGCTGGTACGAGCTGCTGCACGAGCACCTCATGTCCATCGTCGAGTCCTGGCTCTCCAGCGACGTGGACTACGTGCGCTTCCGCACGACGTACGAGCTCGTGGACACCCTGAGCGAGGACACGCAGTGGCGCTCGAACCCACGGTGGCTGCTCACCGCGCCCCAGCTCGCGGAGCGGGTGGACCCGTGGAAGGATTGGCTGCGGCTCGACGAGACGCAGGCGGAGTTCCTGCTGCGCAGCAGCCTCCACGGGGAGGCGGACTCGGTGGCGGACTGGAGCGCCCGCTTCGACGAGTTCGGCGAGGGCCGCTCCGTGGGACTGGTGCTCGAGCTACTCGATCACCCGGAACTGCCGGTGCGGCGCGGCGCGGCGGCCTCCTGCGGGAAGCTGCGCGACCCATCGGGCCAGCTCGTCGGGCGGTGCCTGGCGCTGGCGCTGACGGACAAGGAGGAGGAGGTGCGCCGCGCGGCGAGGAAGTCGTTCGTCGCGCTCGTGGGGCCGCGGCAGCTCGCGATGCTCCGCGGCGCGCTGGAGGTGCCGGGGCAGCGGGCGCTCGCGCTGGAGCTGCTGGCGGACCTGCTGGAGGCGGGCCGCTCGCACGAGGGCGTTCCCGAGCGCTGGCTGTGCCATGCAAGGGCCCTCGTCCGGGCTCGCCGGATCGAGCGGGAGCAGCCCACCATCCGCACGCGGATGACGACCGGTGCGCAGGTGGGCACCTTGATCGCGCTGCTGTGGGTTCTCTCGATCGGGCTGCTCGCGGGGGCCTACTGGCTCTGTACCATCCACCCGGAGCTGGTGTCGGTGCACTGGCCGAACGTTTTCCTGGGCCAGATGCTGTGGCTCATCATCGACAACGTCCCGTTCGTCTTCGTCCCCTGGGCGCTGGTTCTGGGCTGGAGTGTGGCCCGGGAGGCGGCGATCACCGCGGCGGCCGAGGGACGGGAGGACTGGAACGCCGTCGTGCTCCGGAGCAGGACGCTGATGTTCAGTTGCGTGCTGCTCCATCTGGTGGTGGTGATAACGGCCGAGGTGACGTCCATCCTGGAGGACGAGGCCGAGCTGACGCGGCAGCTGGGGCTCTCCCGTGGGCTCGTCTTCCTCGCCGTCCTCGTGCTGACGTCCTTCGTGGCGTGGCTGCTGACCGTCGGGCTCGTCCGGCTGGGCAGCCGCTGCATCACTCCGGGGACGAGGTCCTCGGTGGTCTTCATCTTCGCGGCCCTGTGCAGCTCGGTCTTTCCCTACACGCTGAATACGCTCTTGAGCATGGGGGGGTGGTGGATGGGCATCCAGTCCGGAGCGCTCCAGTTGATCTGGAGCGCCATCCTGGAGATCGCGACCTTCACGGCCAACTACCAGACGCTCATCATCCTCACCGTCCTGGCGGTGGAGCGCGCCAGGCGCCCGTGGGCACCTCGGGGCACGACACTCCGGGCCCGTGCCTCCGTCCTGCTGGGCGCGCTGGCCTCCACCCTCGTCTTCTTCTCCGTCCACGAGGTCGGCACGTTTCCCGGCATGGGGAGGGAGTACCAGCTCGTCCAGGAGGCGCGCATCGAGGGGCGCGTCTGGCAGCACGCGAAGGACGTCGAATACTTCTCGCTGGAGGTCCCCTCCGACGAGCCGTTCGCCGTGTCCATCCACGAGGGGGACAGCTCCCACTCCCGGCTGGTCCTCGGTGGTAAGCAACTCACGAGCGGAACCTTGCTGCTCTCGGGCTGGTCGCACCTCACGGGCGCCGTTGCCTCCCGGCCAGAGCTGGACGTGCCAAAGGGGCCGCCACCTCCGCCCATCCGCACGGACTACCACTATCTGCTGCGCCAGGAGCCCCTCCTCCAGATGGGGACAGGCGAGCTACGCGCGGACCAGTGGACACTGATGAAGCTCCCGCTGGAGCGGGTGGAGGGCGCCGCCGGAGAGGGTCCCTTGTGGCGCATCTCCCTGAAGGGAAGGCTGACGCCCCTCCAACTCCGGCAGGCTCGGGGCGTGTACGTGCGGCCCGTGCTGGTGGACATCGCCGGGCTCCCGCCAGGGGCGTGCATGGGTGTCTCGAGCTCCGCCAGCCCCGAGGTGGGAGGCCTAGACACCTTCGTGCTCACGAACCGGGCAGGCGTGGGCACCGTGCCCCCGCCGACCCTCCAGACGCAGCTCTTCGCGGAGGGCTTGCGCGTCTCCCCCGGCGCGGACGGGAGCTGGGGCACCGCCCTGTCCCTCACGACGATCGTGGACTTCCGGCCCCACAAGTGCGAGCCGTCCACCGAGAATCCGCTGTCGACAGGCGCCTGGCGGACCCCCGTTCCGGACCTGTACGGGGAGAGCCCCAGCCTGCTGGTGGCCGTCACGCTGTATTGAGCGTGGGGCGCGGGGGCACCGTCCTACCACTGCGCGGCGAGCATGAAGAGGGTGTAGGCGCGGCCCCCGGGGTCGAGGACGTGCACCGCCGCCGAGAAGTGGCCGAGCTCCATGCCGACGAGGAAGCCGCGCTCGAGCTCGAAGCTCGTCTTGCGCTCCTTGGTCCGCTGGAAGACGAGGCCGACGCGCCCCCACTCAATGGGCCAGAGGGAGAGATCCATCCAGCTGTAGAAGAAGCTGGCGTCTCCCGCTCCCAGCGCGAAGACGTACTCCAGCTCCGAGTAGAGCTCGAGCTTCCACCAGGAGAGGTCGAGGGTGAGCCCGGGGGCGAGGCCGCTCGTCCGTCCGAGCACCACCCCGGCCATCGGCGTGAGCTCCATCCGGAGTTGCTCGCCGAACCCGAAGTTCAAGCCGACGAAGGTGGAGGCGGTGCGCAGGTCCTCGTAGTTGTAGCGGGCCTCGAGGTGGAGCAGGCCGTGGTCCGCGGAGGCGAGCCAGAGGATGTAGTCCGTGGCGTCGGGGAGTGCGTAGTAGTCGCCCTCGGCCCAGAACGACCAGGCCGGCGGCTCCCGGCTCTCCTCGGAGGAGGCCTCGCTCGCGGAGGAAGACGCGGCGCGGAGCACGGCGAGCAACGCCACGAGTGCGCGAAGACGCGGTCCCGTGCGGAGCCCACCTCGTTGGAAGGGACGGATCAAAACTCTCCCGTGCGCACGGTCTCGGTGGCCGGGATGAAGATCGACGTCTCGCCCGACTGGAGCTGCTCGAGGACCCTGTCATTGGCCCGTGGATTCACGAGGAGTTCCCCGACGGTCGTGGAGGCCAGTGACAGGCCGAGGGCCCGCGGACTGCCCGAGCCCTCCTGCTGCCGGGCCTGGACCGGCTCTTCGGACCCCAGCCGCAACAGGGTGAACACCCTGCCCAAGCCATCCACGTGGCCCATGACCATGGCGAGCTCGGCGAGTTGATGATCGACGAGCCTCTTGTGCGCGGCCTCCACGTCGCCGCCATCCAGCGAGGTATCGAGTCGTCTCAGGCCCGCGTACAGCTCGTGCCGGTTCTCCCTGTCCAGGGCATCCCTCAGGCCCTGCTCCATCCGGTATGCCTCATGGGGCCGCGTCACGAGCTCCTCGGCCCAGCTCATCGCCACCCGTTCCAACGCGGAGAAGACGCCCTCCGGTGCCTGGCGATGCGAGTGCGCATGCGTCAGCAGGGTGCTCGCGCGCTCCTGGGCTCGCGCCCTCGCCCGGGCCTCGTCGGCATCACTCATCGACGGCGGGCGGAACGTGCCCGTGCCGTGCTCGCGGAGCAAGTCGTCGAGGAGCAGGAGACCGTGGTGGGCGATTCCGTAGCGGCATCGCTGCAGGCGGAAGATCTTCTGGTTCACCACTTCCTTCAGGCGGCGCGTGACGAATCCGCCCGTATGGACGCCGTTGCGCCACGTGTCCTCGTCGAAGAGCACCGGGAGCGAATAGGGAGGCAGGTAGCGGGCCAGTTCCCCGTGGTGTCTCAACAGGGACATCACCTTGTCCCTCGGGCCCTGGGACGGAGCGCCCTCGTCGGGCACGAGCGGCACCCTCGCGCCCTGGAGAGGCGCGGGCTCCACGACGACCCGTCCCTCGAGGATGGCCTGGAGCGGAACGGGGACCGCAGGGGGCAGGGTCGGTGCCATTCCTTGCCCGCCCGCCTCGTTGAGCTGGTTGATCTTCGCGATCACCGGGGACGGCACGACTTCCTTCAGCGTCGTCGCGAGGAAGTCCTCATCATGGACGTTGAGCGCGGAGAAGACTCCCGTCAGCGCCACGAACTGGAGGCAGACGAAGGCCAGCTCCACCACCTGGCCATTCACGAGCCGCTCGTTGGCCTCGCTGGACAGGTGCCGCGTGCCAGCGAGGGTGGCCGCATCCCGTGAGGACTCGTCCAGGGCGGCGCCCTCCAATCCCCTGAGGAGCCCCATGCTCCGGGCTCGCCGTGCCGCCGCGAGCTGCTCGAGCCAGCGTCCCTGCTGTCCGTGGCGCCGCTCATTCTCCCCGGCGAGTGCCGCCCGCAGCTCCGCGTACTGGTCATCCGAGTAGGCCTTCGGGTTCGTGGCGAAGGCGGCCGCGAAGTCCAGCGCGGCCAGCTCCGCCCGGGAGAAGAGTTCCGCGTGCGCGCGGTGCTCGTCCAGCTGGCTCCACCTCGCGGCGAAGTCCTCATCGCTCATTCCGTGCCGGGTGGCCGTGAGCTTGCCGAGGATCGCGTGGTGCGTCATGGAGTACCAGCAGCGGCGCCGCTGGGCGATGAGGCTGATGACCATCTCGCGCAGGGGGCGCGGCAGCATTCCGGAGATCTGCACCCCGTTCTTGAAGGACGGCTCGTCGAAGATGAGCGTGGTCGAGTAGTGGAGTTGCTGCTCGAAGACGGCGGGGATCTGGAGGAAGTATCTCCCCAGGTTGTTCGGGAAGACCACCGGGTTGAGGTTGGCGCTCCACACCCACTCGCTCATGGACTGGAGGCCCTTGGTCCAGTTGCTGTTGCCCGCGCGCAACTCGGCCTCGGGCAGCGGCACCGAGCAGGCAACCCTGCCTCGCTGGGAGCGTGGTTCGATCGTTCCAAAGAGCCCGGAGGCCATCATCGAATCCTTTGCTGGGAGAACGCTCAGGCGAAGAGGAGGCGCTCCTTCTGCTTGGGGCTGTCCTGCTCGTAGAAGGGGAGCGTCCAGGAGTCATCCGGCGCGAGATGGATGGAGATGGGCCTTCCCGTCCTCGAGTCGGCCGGGGCACCGAACTCGGTCCCCCGGAAGCGGAAGTGCACGAAGAGGCGCATGAACTCCGTCAGGTAGAGGTCCGCCACCCGGGTGTCTCCCTGGATGATCAGCATGTTCTCGTCGTTGTTCTTCGTCGAGTTCTCGCTGAAGTTGGCCGAGCCGGAGATGACGAGCGGGGAGTCCCCCAGCGGATCGATGAGCATGTACTTCGTGTGGACGTACTGGACGTGCTTGTTCAACCCCGAGAGATGCTCGGTGCGCCACGTGCGGTGGAACCACGCGTCGATCTCGCTCTGATCCAGCAGATCCCCGACGGACACCTGGTTGCCCGGGTGGCGCACGATGAGATCGATTCCCTTGCCGGGTTTGTCCAGGAGCAGATAGCGCAGATAGGAGCGAGGCCGCGAGAAGGTCTGCTGGAAGAGCGGGTTGAGGCCGAAGGCCGCCGTGAGGAAGACGCTCGTCGTGGCGTTCTCCAGGACATGGGCGTACCACTCCAGGGCCTCGAGCGAACTCCGGGGGCTGAAGACCGTGGAAGTCCCAGGGTGCCCCACCTCTTGCAGCGGGGGATGTGAATCGTTCCAACTCCGCAGTTCCTTGGCGAGTGGATCCCTCTCGAGCTGGTGCCAGTACTCCAGGTAGCGCCGGGCCACCTCGGTGTCCCGCACCTGGTGTCCCACGTTGGAGTGCCCGAAGATGCCCCCCTCGGTGATGTTGGTGGAGCCGGTCCAGACCTGCTGGGGCACGCCGTCCTGAAGGAGCAGGAAGAACTTGTTGTGCGAGATGAAGGAGGTGTTGGCCTTGCGCGGGAGGGTCAGCTCCGTGAGCCCCGCCTTCTCGATCGCTTCGAGATTGGCGCGCGCCGGCTTGTCCTCGCCCTCCTTGGCGTCGTAGATGATGCGGACGTTGACTCCGCGCTCGTGCGCGGCCCGGAACTCCTGGAGGATGGGCAGGTAGGAGAACTCGTAGACCGAAGCATAGAGGGCCCAGCCCTTCCCCCGTGCCTGGCGGAGGAAGCGGATCATCGCCTGGTCCAACCCGCGTGACAGCCACCGGTAGGCAGGCTCCCCCACCTGATTCGGCGGGAGGTTCTGGAATCTCTGCACGTACGCCTGTGAGGCCGCCACTCCACGATTGAAGAACACCGAGTGGATGCTCTCGGTGCAGCTCTCGGTCGAGATCCTCACCGTCACCGAGGGGCCATGTTCGAGCTGGCCGGGCTCGCCGTAGACGGGGAAGACCTCATAGCCGTAGTCGTGTTCCGGTTTGGCGGAGTAGTCACCCCAGAGGAACCCCTGGATCGGCGCCTCCCAGGTGCTCGGGCTCATCCCCTGATGGAAGCGCGAGGAGTCGCGCTCGAAATACCGCAGGCCCCTGAGCCACACCATTTCCCCCTCGGTGTGGTCGGTGCGCCGCACCGAGAAGCCCAGCAACCCCCGGCGGGCTTCTGGCGTGGCGTCGAAACCGAGCAGGGTGACGTAGCTGCCCGCGATCGCCTGGACCGAGATCGCTTCATTCTTCGCTCGTCGTCTCATGGATATGACCTTTGCTGAAGCTCAGGGCCTGTCGGGCTGGTCGAAGATGAGCCAGTCGGCGTTCTCCACGTACTTGTCCTGTTCGAGATCCCACCGCTTGGGGATGCTCTCGTTGAGCGCATCGAGGTACGGCAACAGGGGCCTCTTGGGCGGGTTGCGCGCCTCCCGCTCGTCGAGCGGCCCCCGCTCCCACCCGAACTCCTGGAGGTAGGGCCCGAAGCCGAAACCGTCGAAGAAATAGCTGCCGTCCAGCAGCGCCATGTACCAGAGGCTCGGGATGGCGCCGGGATTGGGTTTGAGGGAGGCCTCGGCCTCGAGTCGCGCGAGGAGTTCGAGGGCCCGCGTGTCGGCCTTCTTGCCCAGGTGGGCCCGAAGTTCCTCCAGCACGGTCCCGTCCACCGGTGGGCTCACCAGGAGGACGGGCTTGTACTGCTGCCGGGCCAGGGCAATCTCGTGGGCCGTCCCGACGCTGTAGACGTTCGTGGGGGTGTAGGCGATGAGGAAGTCGCTGGTGTCCACCATCCGCAGGTCGATGTGGAGCGTGGGCCAGAACTGGGCGGAAAGCTGCGCGCGCGCGCGCGCCCCCTCCTCGGTGTCCTCGAACGTCCAGTTCTCGCGCCGCCGGGCGGAGAACTCGTCCTCCTTGCCATAGTGCGGCATGCCCATGACCTCGGGCTTGTTCCACGGATCATAGACGGTCGTCCGGAAGCGTTTCGTCAGGAACTCGCCCACGCGGGTGCGCCAGCCGTTGCGCTTCTCCTCGGCGCGCGAGGCCACGAAGTCCATGGGACCCGAGAGGTAGACCCGCGCCTCCGCGAGGAGCTTGCCCGCGAGGGATTTCGTGCGCTCCGCCAGGGCCTTCTGGACCGTGGGCACGGTCTTGTGGTGGGAAACCTCTTGCATGTCTCGTTCTCCTTGGGACGGCGGGGCCTCGCGAGGGAGCGTCCTGGCGGGCGTCAGTGAGGCGCTCCCGGGGACGTCACACCGCTCCAGCCGGGCCGGGAGTGAACCCAGGGCTCTTCCACGCCCGGCCCCGGGCGCTTGGCGGCCCACCAGGCCTCGGCCACCTGGTTGCGCACGGCCAGGAAGTGCTTCTTCAACCGGGCGTGGTAGGCGCAGAACGCCGTCCGGAACAACTCCCACGCGCGCTCGTAGTCGGCTGGAGTGCCGTCCTTCTGCCTGGCCAGATACTGGTTCTGCGACTCGTCCAGGCTCGCCTTCTGCCGCAGCAACTCCAGGCGCAACTCCTCGTCACCCTGCCCGATGCTCTGGAGGTACCTGAGCCAGCCATCCATCCGGGCATGGGACTCATAGGTGCGATTGACGAGCGCGAGATAGGGGAGGATGGCGGCTCGGCGCTGGGCCTGGAGATCGCCCCGCAGATCCTCTCCCGTGGACGTCCTCAGCACCCGCTCCGTTTCCGCCGTCCAGAAGGAGGTGGCGGGGTTGCGCTGCTCCCTGGCGGCATCGTAGGTGGTGTCGCTGATGATCCAGAAGATCTGCTCCGCCTCGATGGAGCCCGCCTGGCCCAGGAGGATCCCCGCCCGGCGGGCCAGACGCTCGGCCTCCATGAACTTCTCGCGGCCGAGGAGGGGAATGGCCCCGAGGGACTCCCGGACGTGGGGTTTGAGATCCCCATCCACGGAGCCCAGGAGCACCCAGCGCGACTTGTGCCGGGTATCCGTGAGGAGCGAGGGCATGCCGAGCACCTGGGCCTCCTCGATCATGAATCGGATCTTCTCGAAAGGATCGAGGATGGCCCGCGGAGATTTGCCGCGGTTGCGGTTGTCCACGAAACCGCTGTAGGGCTCCAGGATGCCAATGGGCATCAGGAACATCCTTTCGGGGATGTGGGGCGTGCGCTGCAACTCCCGCCACACCCGCCGGGCCGAGAGCGCGTCCAGGGCGAGCCACATTCCCATCTTGAGGATGTCCACCGACAGCGTCGTGAAGACGGACTGGATGCGCTGGGCGGACGTGGCGGCGGTGTAGACCGGGTCGATGGGACGTCCGTCGCAGAGGATGACACCGCGCGCATCCGAGTAGTCGGCCAGGTGGTTGAGTTCGGAGCAGGTGAAGTACTCGAGCAGGTTCGGCAACCACTCGTCCTCGTTCTGATCAGCCACGGCCACGAAACGCAGTCCGGCCCGCTGCGCGGCGTCGATCGCCTTGCGCGTGGCGATGACCCGGGGGGTCTCCTTGAACTGTGTCTGTGTGGCCTCCGCGTTGCCAGGGTCCATCTCCAGCAGCAGGTAGAGGGCGATCTGCTCCCGCTCCGCCGGGGAAAACGGTTGCAGGACCGCCTGGATGAAGCCATCCAGGTCGGCCTCCGCGAGCCCGCTCACGTCGATGGCGGCACCGACATCCGGGAGGAACTCCCGATCGGTGGGGGTCGTCTGCGCGACGAAGGCGCGGTAGCGCGTCAGCTGCGCACGAACCTCCTCCTGGGCATCCTGCAGACGTGCCGCCGTGGCATGTCGGGGGCGGAACAGGTAGCCCCGGATCGGCGCGACATCCATGATCTCGGGGTGGGCGAAACTGCTGTAGGGAATGGATTGGATGTCCTCGGAGATGTTGCTGCTCGTGGCCAGGGACGAGGCGAAGAGGCGTGTGGCCATGCCGAGGAAGGGAGGGATGGGCGCGACGGCCTGTCCGGGGACGATCAGCTCGCCATCGAGGCCGTAGGGCACGAGACCCAGGTCCCGCAGGGCCTGGGCCTCCGGCGACTGGGCGATGCCCATCGTGAAGTAGTAGCCCGCGTCGCCATCGCTCGCCGAGACGAAGTGCATGGCCCCGCAGGGCATCTCCCACATGCGACTCAGTCGCCGCGCTCCCTGGGGAGGCAGCGGAAACCTGCCATGCTTCGCCATGGCCTCCCAACCCAGACGCAGGGCGACCTTGGCCTCGGCCGAGAAGTTGAAGTGGACCTCCGAGAAGGGCTCCACGTCGAAGAGGGCCCGCTGTGCCCGCTCGATGATGCGGACGGCGACGAGTGCCATGGCCTCGAGCAGGTGGCTCGTCCGCAATTCAGCGAGGGGACTTCCATCGGAGACGGGCCCACAGCGAGTGAGCAGGTTCGACTCCAACGAGGGAGAGACCGCGACCTGGTAGCGCGTCCTGAGCTCGCTGAGGACAGCGCGAACCTCCTCGGACAGGAGCGCTCCGCCAGCCAGCCCCTCCAGGAGAGCGCGCAGCTCATCGGCCTCCACATCGATCGCTACCTCGACGCGAGGGAGGCGCAAACGCCCTTCGTCTCCGGGAGGTTCCGGACGAAAGACGAGCCCGGACGGTCCCTCTCCCAAGGCCAGGGAGAGCAGCGTGGGATGAAGTCTTGCCTGGCATTCTCTCGAAGCACCCATGCTCCCGCTCCCGCGCTGGTGGCTGGAATATCGAATGAGGATGATGCGGAGCGCCCGGTGCCATGGCCATTACCCATGGGTAGGAGAGATGCTGAGTTTCCTGAACATGCCCTCTCTTGGCCCCCGGGTCAGTGCGGCCGGTGAGGGAGGGGCGGCAGGGTTGTACGAAGGGGGTAGACCCGGGGCCCGCGCGGCCAGGGACGGCACACCCCTCCTGCGCGAACTCCGTGTCTCCACAACGCAAGAGCACGCGGCCTGCCAGGGGCGGGCACCCAGGCAAGCACGCGGGATTTCAAGACACCTGGAGCCGGGGCCTCCAGACGGGTGACGTTTTGCGCCAGCACCCTGACGAATCAGGGCAGGGGTCCCGGGAAGGTCAGAGCAGGGCGCTGGCGCAAAGCACCGCCACCAGTCCGACGACTGAAATCACGGTTTCCAGCAGCGACCAGGTGCGGAACGTGTCGGGGGTAGTCGTCCCGAGATAGCTCTTGACCAGCCAGAAGCCGGGATCGTTCACATGGGAGAAGAACACGCTCCCCGCGCCAATGGCGAGGACGACCCACTCCGGAGTGACTCCCGTCGCGGTGACGACCCCGGACATGACGCCGACGGTGGTGATCGTCGCCACGGTGGCCGAGCCCGTCGCGAGGCGGATGGCCACCGCGACCAACCAGCCCAACAGGAGCGGAGAGATGGCTTGGGCCGAGGCCAGCTTCGCCAGGAGGTTGGAAAGGCCGGCCGAGACCAGGACCTGCTTCAGCGCTCCGCCGGCGCCGATGGACAGCAGGATGGCTCCCGCCGACTTCATCGTGTCCGTCCAGATCGTGTCCTGCACCTGGGGGTCGCGCAGCTTCCGCCCGAAGAGCAGCGGCAGGGCGACGAGGTTGGTCAGCAGGAGCGCGGGCACCGGATGGCTCACCGCGCTCAGCCAACCCAGTCGGGACGCGGTCCACGGCGGCAGCAGCCCGCGTAACTCCCCCGCCGCGATGAGCACCACCGGCAGGAGGATGACGAAGAGCGAGGACGCCTTGGGCGGCGCGGCGAGCGCGAAGTCGTGCCGCTCGATGACGGGCGCCATGAGCCGGACATCGCGAGAGGTGAAGAACGCCAGTAGCGGACCGGCGACGATCGCGGTGGGGATCGCGACCAGGATTCCGTAGAGCATCGTGCGGCCCATGTTCGCGCCGAGCGCGTTGACGGCGAGCAGGGGGCCTGGATGGGGCGGGACCAGCGCGTGCACGACGGACAGGCCGGTCAGGGCGGGCAGCATGAGCCGGAGTTTGGCCGCGTCCGGGTTCGAGCTGTTGGGCAGGGTGGCCGCGGCCGCCACCACGATCGGCAGGAGGAGCACGAGGCCGGTCTCGAAGAACAAGGGCAGGCCGATCACCATCGCCACGAACAGGCTCGCCCACGGCGCTCCCGCCGGCCCGGTGAGCTTCAGGCTGGCCTGTGCCAGCGAGGACGCGGCATTCGAGAGCTGGAGCATCGCGCCGAGCGACAGGCCGAGCGCCACGACCAGCCCCGTGCTCCCGAGGATGTCACTGACGCCCTTCTGGACCGCCTTCGCGGTGTCCTCCATCGGCAGGCCCGCCACCAGGCCGACGGTGAAGGCCCCGCAGAGCAGGGAGATGAAGGGGTGCAGGCGCCCCTTGACGATCAGCCCCACGGCCGCCGCGATGCCGAGGACGGCCGCGAGGAGCAGTCGGAGGTCCGCGAGGCTCAACTTCGCACGCTCTCCGACAGGGCCGCGTTGAGCGCCAGGAGCAGCCGGCGCACGGCATACCCCTCGAAGTCCTCCACGGGGTCCACGGTCGCGGGAAACACCTCGAGCGCGCTCTCGATCATCGCGAGTGCCGGCCGGAGGCCCTCCGGGCCCGGGCCCCTGGGTGCCTGGTCGAGGAGGAAGGCGGTGTTCACCAGGTTCGCCCAACGGTTGTCGTCCGCCATTGCCTGGCCGCCTCCTCGCTCACAGATGGAAGTCACCGGATGCCTCGGGCTGGTAGAGGATCTCCACGATGCGGAACCGGGTACGGCGTGCATTCGGCAACGGCCACTCGATGATGTCATCCTTCTTGAGACCCAGCACCGCCAACCCCGCCGGCGCCAGGACCGAGATCTTCGACTGTTCGATATCCGCCTCTTCTGGATAGACCAGCGTCGCCTCGCGGCGACGGCCCGTGTCCACGTCCTCGAAGAGGATGCGCGATCTCATGGTGACGACATCGGGCGGAATCTGCTCTTGAGGCTCCACCACCGCGCGCTCCAGCTCTCCGTCCAACTGTTCGGCCGCGGCCGCCAGGGAGCCGTCGAGGTGCCGATCCACCACCACCCGCAGGCGCTGCATGTCCTCGGCGGTGACTCGCACGGTGGGAGCGGATGTCGTGACGCGCTGCTCGATCTCTGGACGTGAGTTCATGGAGAACCTCGGTGCCCCTGGCGCGCCACGGCGAGCCAGAAGCCTTGGGAAGAGGGGTGGATGAGGGGGGAATGCGGTCTTGCTAGGAAGCGGGGGAGCGGAGCGCCGTCGGCGGTGGGATCAACCCGTCACCGTCGAGGCGCGCCCCCAGGGCAAGGCGTTTTGCGGACACACCTTCCCTGAGCGCCGCGCCGGGGCATCGATGCTCTGAGCGAGAAGGTGAATCGGGACAAGACGCCTCCAAGTGCCACCCTGAAGGTACTTGCTCAAACGTTCTTCCGCAACCCATGGGAGCGAGCGGGTCCAACCCGGGAGCGCGCGGGCCTCATACCCCTCGTGGTCCGTTCTACTCAACCTTCGGGCGCCGCTCGGCGAGCTAGGCCGTCAACGCGTCCGAGTCCGTGTCGATCAGGCCGAAGAGGAAGCCGAGTTCCGCGGGGTCATGGGTCGGCGAGACCAGGAGGTACAGCTTGTAGTCGACATTGTCGTTCCCGTTGGTGACCTTGAGCTGCTCCACGAGGATCGTGGTGAGGGCCGCGTTCACGCGCTTGTCCGGGACGGACTGCGAGATCCGGATGAGTCGTGGAAGTGCTCATGAGTGCCTCGTGGGGTTGGGAGTGGCGGCGCTCCTATAGCCATTCCCCGCGGAGGGCCCTCATCTGCTTTTTCAAGCGTTGACAACGGGAACGAATTGTATTCCGCCCGGAATGGGGGGCGATGCATGGATGCGCATCCGTTGTCAATTCAGCTTAAAGCTCATCACTCCAGGTCCACGTGATTGGCTATAGGCCGCCGACACCCTCTGTCATTCCAAGGCCCGAGTCCCGACATGACCCTTCCTTCCGACAAGCAGTCGAAGATCCAGGCGGATCGCATCTATCGCGGCGGTCCCATCCTGACCATGAATGATGCCTGGCCCCAGGTGGAGGCCCTGGCGATCAGCGGCAAGCGCATCCTCGCCGTGGGGACCTGGGAGGAACTCCAGACTCTCGTGGGCGAGGACACGGACGTGGTGGACCTCCAGGGCCACACGCTCTTGCCGGGCTTCATCGATGCCCATGGCCACCTCATGGGCTGGCTGCTCTACTGGGGCACGCCGAACCTGGCGCCACCGCCCGCCGGTCCCATCACGTGCATCGGAGACATCCTCCGGGATTTGAGGGCATACATCCAGGAGAAGGCCATTCCCGAGGGCACGCTCGTGCTCGCCAGCGGCTATGACGACTCCCTGCTTGCCGAGCAGAGGCATCCGACCCGCGAGGAGCTCGACTCCGTCTCCACTCGGCACCCCATCTGCATCGTGCACACCTCGGCGCATCTGGCGGTGTTCAACAGCCACCTGCTGGACGCGGTGGGCTACCACCAGGCGAGTGACGCCCCGAAGGGTGGCGTCATCCGGGTGGACGGGAACGGCCGGCCCACGGGGGTGGTGGAGGAGGAGGCCGTCAATGCCTACAATCAATTGATGCCGGAGCCCAATGTTCCCGGTCTGCTCGAGACGCTCGGTGAGTTGCAGGCGTACTACGCGAGTCTGGGCATCACCACGGTGGAGGATGGCCTGGCGACGGCGCCCGGATTCCAGTTGCTGCGGGCCGCCGCGGATCTGCGGCTGCTCTACCTGGACGTCGTCGTGTTCCCCAAATACACGGAGACGGAGGTCGTCGACCAGATTCCCCCGCTGCCCGGGAGCCAATACCTCAACCACCTGCGGGTGGGCGGGGTGAAGATCACCCAGGATGGTTCACCCCAGGGCAAGACGGCGTTCCTGTCGGAGCCCTACTTCAAGCCGCCCGAGAACGAGTCCGCGGACTACCGGGGCCAGCCCATCCTCACGCAGGCGGAGCTCGACGCGGAGGTGGAGAAGGCCTTCGAGATGGGCCGGCAACTGCACGTGCACTGCAATGGTGACGCGGCGGCGGACATGTTCCTGGACGCCGTGGAGCGCGCCACCACGAAGTTCGGCCCGGGAGACCGCCGGCCGGTGATGGTGCATGCGCAGACGGTGCGTGAGGACCAGTTGGAGCGGATGAAGGCGCTGGGCATCCTGCCCACGTTCTTCGTGTCACATACCTTCTTCTGGGGGGAGTGGCACCGGAGCGAGACGTTGGGAGAGGAGCGGGCCCGGCGCATCTCCCCGCTCAAGTCCGCGTCGGACCTGGACATGCGCTACACCATTCACAACGACTCGCCCGTGGTGCCCCCGGACATCCTTCCGCTCCTGTGGAGCGCGGTGACCCGTACCACGCGCGACGGGGTGCCCCTGGGCGCCGAACAGTGCATCGACCCCCCGCGGGCGCTCAAGGCGGTGACGGCCTGGGCCGCGTACCAGAACTTCGAGGAGAGCCAGAAGGGCACCCTGGAGCCGGGCAAGCTGGCGGACCTGGTGGTGCTGTCGGACAACCCGCTCACCGTGGATCCGAAGACGTTGAAGGACCTGAAGGTGATGGAGACCATCAAGGACGGAAGGACCGTCTACCTGCGCCCCCCCGACGCCGCCCGCTTGGGCCGGTCGCCGCGCACCACCGCGCCCATCAAGCTCTCCCTGTCCCGGCACACCTGCTGCTGAGCCCGGGATCCCGTCTCGGAGGGGCGGCTACAGGCGGCTCAGCAGCTCCGCCTTCTTGGCCGCGAACTCCTCCTCGGTGAGGACGCCCTTGTCGCGCAACTCCGCCAGGCGCTCGATCAGCGACAAGGGATCGGTGGCCGCAGAGGGCGCGGCCGCCGGGGTCGCGGAAGGGCTCGTGGGCGCCACGGGGGCGGGTCCCATCACGGGGAGCTCGGAGAGGCGGATAGGACCGAACTGGCTGGTGAACGTGAGTGACTGGCCAGCGCCTTGCTGCTGGGAGACGCCGCTGATCCGATGCTCCCCGGTGTCGTGGATCGTCACCTGCCCACCCCGCTGGATGACGAGGCGGCGGCGGTCGGGGAAGTACGCGTAGCGCACGTCCCCTTGCGAGCCACTGGAGGAAGGCGCACCGAACTCCGCGGGCCAGGAGGCGCCGGGCGTGGCCGGGGTGAACAGGGGTCCCACGCGCATCCGCCGGGCGAGCTCCACGCAGAGCGCATCGACGCGGGCCTTCAGGCCGTGGTCGAACATGTTGCCGACCATGAGCATGCCGCCTTGCGACCACTGGCCGAGTCCACCGAGCTCGGGATGGTTGAACTGGGCCTGGGTACCGCCTCCGGCGGCGAGGGCCTCGAGCAGGACCCGTACGGCCTCGCCGCTCACGCCATGCCGCTGGGCCAGCTCCGCCACGGCACGCTGTCCTTCCGAGGTCAACTCCAGCATGCCAGGCACTCCCGTGAGCGAGGGGCGGACCGGGGGCTACCCGGGCAGGGCGAAGCGCTCCCAACCCGAGGACCACGGGATGCGCGCGTAGGTGAAGTGGTGGGCATCCTCCGCCGGCCAGGCCGCCTCCAGCGGCTCCTGCACCAGCTCGAAGACGCCATGGTCGAAGGGCTTGCCCTGACCCGGCGTGCTGCGCACCACCCGCTCGCGCAGTCCCCGCCCCGCGAGCTCCAGCGTGCGGTAGTGGCAGTAGGGATTGTTGCCATTGCGGTTGAAGAGCACGTGCGCCATCTGCGTGCACCCGCCCCGGCACGCCTCGGCGTACTTGCAGCTGCCGCAGTAGCCCCACATGTGCGCGGTGCCTTCCTCCGTGCCAGCCTTGGCGTTGAAGGTCAGCTCGCGCGAGTCGAGGATGTCCGACAGGGGCTGCTGGCGGATGTTGCCGCCGATGTACTCGGAGGGCAGGGTGGGGCAGCCCTTGATGCCCCCGTCGGCGTGGATGCCCAGCACGGACAGCCCCGCCTTGCACCCCGCCCACACCTGGCCCACGTTGGCGAAGAGCAGGTCGTCATACGGGCCGAAGTAGCCGATGTTGTTGGAGGGCGCCAACGCGAGCTTCGCCTCCTCACGCGCCCGCACCGCGATGCGCGCCAGCATCCGGTAGAGATCCGGCAGCTCCGCGGGTTGCAACAGCATCCACGCGTTGTCCCCGCCATTGCCCATGGGGTTGGTGATCTGGAATTGCCAGGCGCTACAGCCCGCGTCCCGCAGCCGCTCGTACAGCTCGGGCATCTCGGGGGCGGACAGCCGGTTGATCTGCGTGTTCGAGCTGAAGAGCAGGCCCGCGTCGCGAAAGTGCCCCAGCGTCTCGAAGCAGTAGCGGAAGGAGCCGCGCCGGCCACGGATGCGGTCATGCGTGGCCTCCAGCCCGTCCACCGACACGGAGACGTGGGAGATGCCCGCCTCCTTCATGCGCCGGGCCGTCTCGCGCGACAGGCCATAGCCGCCCGTCGTCATGGTGCAGCGCATGCCGTGGTCGGTGATGGCCCGGGCGATGTCGAGCCAGTCGGGACGGAGAAACGCCTCGCCCCCCTCGATGGTGACTTCCTGGATCCCCACCTCGGAGAGCTGGCGGACCAGGTCCATCGCCTCCTCGCGCGACAGCTCGTCCTCGCGCTTGGAGCCCGCGCGCGAGCCGCAGTGGCCGCAGGCGAGGTTGCACTTCAGGGTGAGTTCCCACACGGCGTAGGCCGTGCGGCGTTGCAGGACGGGAAGCGGCATGGGGGCGAGCGCGCGGTCAGGGGGAGGACTTCAGCGCAGGTCCGGCGGGGGCGGCAGGCCGTAGATGGAAGCGTCTCCACGCTCGGCGCCTCCCGTCACGTTCTCCAGGTTCTTCTCCTCCAGCTCGAGCACCTTGCGCGTGCGCTCGCTCTGCCGATTCAGGATCTCCGTACGAGGGAACTTCTTCTCGGTCTTCGTCGTCATGAGGACTCTCCTGCAGAATGGGTGAGCCCCCAAGGATAAGAATCACTGATGGTGCGTGTCAATGTCAGCCGTCCGCCACGACGACGCGCATGGGCTCGGTGGCAGTCGATGCCCTGGCAGCTGCCGCCCGAGCAATCGAAGCCCGAGGTGCAGTAACCGGGCCGCCTGGGAGTAGGGGCAGTCCTGCTTCGTGTAGCGCGTTACGTGCGCCATCCGTGGGTGCCTCCATCCACACCTGCCTCCAAGCTAGTCACCCCGGGCGCTCGGGTACCGCCGGGGTGACAACGGCTCGGAGGGCGGGCGGGCTAGAAGGTCACCGCGGCGCTCACCGACAGCGAGGTATCCGTGGGGAACTTTCCCGGCGCGGGCATGCTGTCGTACTGCACGAGGAAGGTGGTGGCGATGGCGAGCGCCCGGGTGAGCCGCACGTTGAGCTGGGCCTGGTTGGTGACGAGCAGTCGCGATCCCTCGATGAGGCTGGGCAGTACGCTCAACTCATCCACGAAGGCCACGTCCTTGGTGAGGCCATGGCGGAAGGCCAGGCCGGCGCGCGGGCCGCCCAGCGACACGTCCGGCAGATCCGTGCGCGTGGGGTAGTACTGGAAGCGCGTCTCGCGGGCGTAGCTCAGGGCCAGGTCCGTGCGCAGGAAGGACTCGCTGCCGTCCTGGCGCTTCACGTCCCACCAGATGACGCCGATACCCACTTCGCCGCTGCCCCGGAACTCCACGCTCTTCACGTGGTCCGTCTCACCCCGGCCGAGGATGTAGCCGCTGATCTGCGGGGTGAAGCGATGGTCCGCGCGCAACTGCAGGGCCGCGTTGAGCGCCACCACCTGGTTGGGTGCCTCCGCCTGTCCCTCCAGGGTGGGCGCGCGGCTCTCGCCATACGAGCCCGAGGCCTGGGCGGAGTAGATCCAATGCTCCGACTTGCGCTCCGCGGTGGCCAGACCGTTGAGCGTCACGGTGGACGCGTTGCCGGAGATGAAGATGAGGCCCAGACCCACCGTGGCGTTCCAGACATCCGGCTGGGGGGGCGGTGGCGCGACGGGCTTGCCGTCCGGGCCGGTCGTGGTGAGGTCGGGAGCCGCGCGGGAGATCTCCTGGGCGAGCTGCTTGATGGCCTCGGTGATGCGGGCGTTGGCGGCGGCGGCGCGCTCGGCGGCGGCGGCGGCGCGCTCGGCGGCGTCCGCGGCGGCGGTGGCGCGCTGCTCGCTGGCGGCGGCCTTGTCATCGGCGGGCGCCGGGGGCACGGTGGGAGGGGTCTGCAGCAGGAGGACGGTGGACAACAGGGTAGGGACGGAAATCACGGTGAGACATCCTGAAGAGGGCTGAACGGCGCGCAGTCTTCTCCCAGGATGGGTCCGGGTTGCAATGCCCTGCATGGAAGTGAGACGAAGGCACACCGGGCGGGACTCGCCACGAGGGGTCGCGGGAGAGACGGGAGATGGAGCAGAAACGAGGGATGACACACGCTCCCGGAGGAGGACGGGCCGTCTGGCGGGCGCTGGGGTATCTGCGGCGCTACCGGGTCGAGACGGTGGGGGCATTCGTGTCGCTGCTGCTGGCCTCGGGCG
This sequence comes from Cystobacter fuscus DSM 2262, assembly GCF_000335475.2. Lineage (NCBI taxonomy): Bacteria > Pseudomonadati > Myxococcota > Myxococcia > Myxococcales > Archangiaceae > Cystobacter > Cystobacter fuscus. The sequence goes on from NZ_ANAH02000065.1 coordinate 161,181, forward strand.
CCAACCTCGCCGCGCCCCAGATGGTGCGCCTGGCCGTGGACGAGGGACTCGCCCGGGGGTCGCTGTCCGTGGTGCGCGCGGCCGTGGTCGGGCTGGTGGCCATCGCGCTCGTGCGGGGCTTCTTCAACTTCCTCCAGGGCTACCTCGCGGAGCGGGCCTCCCAGGGCGTGGCGTTCGACTTGCGCAACGCGCTCTTCGCGCGGCTGCAGCGCTTGAGCTTCAGCTACCACGATCAGGCGCAGACGGGGCAGTTGCTCACGCGGCTGACGAACGACGTGGACCAGGTGCGCGCCTTCGTGGGCGGCGGGGTGGTGCAGGTGGTGGCCTCGCTGCTCATGGTGGTGGGGTGCTCGGGGCTGCTGTTCCTCACGCACCCGCTGCTCGCGCTCGCGGCGCTGGGAGCCATTGCACCGGTGCTCTGGGTGCTCCGCCAGTTCATGGGCCGCATCTCCCCGATGTTCGGCCTGGTGCAGGCCACGCTCGGACGGCTCAACTCGGTGTTGCAGGAGAGCCTGCGCGGCATCCGGGTGGTGCGCGCGTTCTCGGGCGAGGGGCGCGAGGCGGCGCGCTACGGGCGCTTCAACGACGAATTCCTGGAGCACAACCTCCAGCTCATCCGCATCATCTCCTCGCACTTTCCCCGCGTGGGCCTGTTCGCCAACCTCGGCACCTGGGTGGTGGTGGGGCTGGGCGGGTGGCTCATCTTCCACGAGCGGCTGAGTGTCGGCGAGCTGCTCGCGTTCAACAGCTACCTGGGCTTCCTGTTCATGCCGCTCGTGTCGCTCGGCTTCCTCGCCGCGCAGATGTCGCGCGCGGGGGTGTCGGCGGTGCGCATCTTCGAGCTGCTCGATACGGCGGTGGAGGTGGTGGACAGGCCCGGGGCCCGGCAGCTGCCCGCCTTGAGTGGCCGGGTGGAGCTGCGCGACGTGCGCTTCCGCTACGCGGGGGGCGAGCGGGAGATCCTCCGCGGGGTGAGCTTCGAGGTGGAACCGGGACAGCTCGTGGCGATTCTGGGCACCACGGGCTCGGGCAAGAGCACCCTCATCAACCTCCTTCCCCGCTTCTACGACGTGACGGGAGGCGCGGTGCTGCTCGACGGCCATGACGTGCGCGAGGTGACGCTCGCGAGCCTGCGCTCGCAGGTGGGCATCGTGCTCCAGGACGCGATGCTCTTCTCGGGCACCCTGCGCGAGAACATCGCCTATGGCCGTCCCGAGGCCACCCTGGAGGAGGTCCAGGCGGCGGCGCGGGCGGCCCAGGCGGAGGAGTTCATCGCCGCGCTGCCCCAGGGCTACGACACGGTGGTGGGCGAGCGCGGCGTGGGCCTGTCGGGCGGACAGCGCCAGCGCGTGGCGATCGCCCGCGCGCTGCTCACCCAGCCGCGCCTGCTCATCCTCGATGACAGCACCTCGGCGGTGGATGCGCGCACCGAGGCGGAGATCCGCCGGGCGCTCGATGAGCTCATGCGCTCCACGCGCAGCACGGCCATCGTCATCGCCCAGCGGCTGAGCACCGTGCGCGACGCCCACCTCGTCATCGTGCTCGACGAGGGGCGTGTGGCCGCGCGGGGACGTCACGAGGAGCTGCTCGCCACGAGCGCCCTGTACAATGAAATCCTCGGCTCCCAGCTCCAGCCGGACTCCGTGGAGGCCGCATGAGACGGCCCGCGGACCTTCGGGGCATGGCGGAACTCGAGGTGGAGCGCGCCCGGAATCGGGGCGCGGTGGCGCGGCGGTTGTTGGGGGAGACCCGGCCCCATCGCCGCTCGCTGCTCATCGCCCTGGGCTTCGTCGTGGTGGGCGCCCTGGCGCAGGCGGCCGGGCCGTACCTGGTGGGCCATGCCATCGATCACGACATCATGGGCCGGAATGGGCGGGGACTGCTGCGCGAGCTGGCGCTCCTGCTGGTCGTCTACGCGGTGTCCATGGTGGCCCAGCGGGAGCAGACGCTGCGCATCGGCGAGACGGGACAGCGCGTGCTCGCCGGGATGCGCGCGCGCCTCTTCGAGCGGCTCCAGACGCTTCCGCTGTCCTACCTGGACCGGCGGCCCCTGGGCGACTTGATGAGCCGGTTGCTGGGGGACGTGGATCTGCTCAGCCAGTTCTTCTCGCAGGGGATCGCGCAGCTCTTGGGCTCGGTGCTCGGGCTGGTAGGCGTGCTGGTGGCGATGGTGTCGCTGGATGTGCCGCTGGCGCTGGCCTGCTTCTCCATCATCCCGGTGATGGTGCTGACCACCTGGGCCTTCGCCGCCCGGGCCCGGCGCGCCTACCGCAAGACGCGCGAGACGGTGGGAGACGTGACGGCGGGGCTCCAGGAGGAACTGGGCGGCGTGCGTCAGGCCCAGGCGTTCAACCGCACCGAGGTGAACATCGAGCGCTTCCGGGCGCGCAACGCTGCCAACCGCGACGCGAACGTGTCCGCCACCGGCATCACCTCCGCGTTCTCGCCGGTGATCGACGTGCTCTCCACGCTCTCCATCGCGCTGGTGATTGGCTATGGCGGCTACCGGGTGCTCGAGGGACATGCGAGCGTGGGCCTGGTGGCGGCCTTCCTGCTCTACACCCAGCAGTTCTTCCGGCCGCTGCAACTGGCGTCCTCGGTCTACACGCTGATGCAGTCGGCGCTCGCGGGCGCCGAGCGCGTCTACGCCATCCTCGACGAGCCCCAGGAGCCGGAGGACGCGCCGGACGCGGTGGAGCTGGAGCGGGCACAGGGGCGGCTGTCCTTCGAGCGGGTGTCGTTCGGGTACGACGCGGCGCGGCCGGTGCTGCACGAGGTGAGCTTCGAGGTGGGGCCGGGGCAGACGGTGGCGCTGGTGGGCCCGACGGGGGCGGGGAAGACGACGGTGACGAGCCTGTTGCCACGCTTCTACGACGTCACCGGGGGCGTGGTGCGGCTGGATGGGCGGGACGTGCGCCACATCAAACGGGCGAGCCTGCGCGCGCAGATGGCCACGGTGCTCCAGGAGCCGGTGCTCTTCTCGGGCACGGTGGCGGAGAACATCGCCTACGGCCGGCCGGACGCGAGCCGCGAGCGGATCGAGGCCGCCGCGAGGGCGGTGCACGCGCATGACTTCATCACCGCGCTGCCCCAGGGCTACGACACGCAGCTGGCACCGGGCTCCACCACGTTGAGCCAGGGGCAGCGGCAACTGGTGTCGTTCGCACGGGCGGTGCTCGCCGATCCGCGAGTGCTCATCCTCGACGAGGCCACGGCGAACATCGACACGCGCACGGAGTCCCTCATCCAGCGCGCGCTGACCACGCTGCTCGCGGGGCGCACGAGCATCGTCGTCGCGCACCGTCTGAGTACCATCCGTCACGCGGACCTCATCCTGGTGCTCGAGGGCGGGCGGATCGTCGAGCGGGGGACCCACACGGAGCTGATGGCCCGGGGGGGCCTCTACGCCACGCTGTACGGCCAGCAATCCCCCACGCCCCGTGACGGCGGTGAGTCCACGGTAAACCCTGAAAGGAGCGTTAAGTAGTTTAAAAGACTTTTTAATGAAAACAAGTATTCCAGGTTAGACTCCCGGCCCTCCCGCCACCCAAGGAGCGGTTCCATGGAGTCTTCCCCCGAAGCCATCACCCCTCGCGCGAAGAAGTTCACGGCGAGGTCTCTCATTGCTTGCCTGGGCGCCATCCTGCTGTGGGCGCCCTCCGCCTCGGCCCAGAGCGCCGCGGACTACCACGCCCGCGCCGACAAGGCCTTGCAGAGCTACCTGCTGAAGTTCTGGAAGGCGGATGCGCAGTACCTGCATGCGAGCTACCCGTCCAACGGCTCGACCACGGGCTATTGGACGTATGCGAATGGCCTGGACGCGGTGCTGGATGGGGTGGAGCGGACGAACAAGCAGCAGTACCTGGGCCTCATCGAGACGTTCTACCTGGGCCAGGAGCAGCGCGGCTGGTTCGTGGATTATTACGATGACGAGGCCTGGATGAGTCTCGCCCTCATCCGCGCGTATGACCTCACGGGCGACGCCAAATACCTGAACAAGGCGAAGGAACTCTACGCCGACATCCGCAACGCGTGGGACACCACGTGTTGTGGCACCACCCGGGGTGGCATCTGGTGGAACCGGGCGCACACGCAGAAGGCCACCGCCTCCAACGCGGGGCCGGTGATCGCGGGCGTGCGGCTCTACCGCCGCACGGGGGATGCCTCGTACCTCTCCTTCGCCCAGCAGGTGTATGACTACTGGTTCAACAACATGGTGAACACCTCGACGTGGCAGGTCGCCGACCACTTCGAGCCCAACGGGACGAAGGTCTGGTGGAAGTTCACCTACAACGAAGGGTTGATGATTGGCGCGAGCGTGGAGCTGTACGAGGCCACCCAGAACGCGACCTATCTCAACCGGGCGCACGGCTTCGCGGGCTTCATGGTCAGCCAGGAGGTCACCTCCAGCCTGTATGGCAATGTTTTGTATGACGGCACGAACACCGGCTGCGCGGGGGACTGCCATGAATTCAAGGGCCCGGGCTACCGGTATCTCCTCCGCCTGTACCAGAAGGACACCAGCAAGACGGCCTATTACAACGTGTTGAAGGCGAGCGCGGACGCCCTGTGGAACCAGGCGCGCAACACCACGAACGACACCTTCGCGGTGAACTGGGCCGGTCCGTCCATGTCGGGGGCCTCCGAGCCGCAGCAGAGCGCGGCGACCGCGGCGCTCAACCGCTTCGCCCAGCACTACGGCGCCTATCCCGGCTCGGGCATTCCCTCCAACCGGTACGAGGCCGAGAACGCCGTGCTGCACCGCCTGGGGCTGGAAGCCAATGGCGCGGGCTTCACGGGCTGGGGGTATGTCGCGGGGTGGAACGGCGACAGCCAGTGGATTGACTTCCGGGTGTACAACGCCACGGCGGGCACGCGCACGCTCACCTTCCGGTACGCGGGGGGCGCGGGCAATGCCAGCCGCCTCGTCTTCATCAACGGCGCGAACGCGGTGGCCAACAAGAGCTTCCCGGGCACCGGCTCCTGGAATACCTACGGCACCGTGAGTGTCACCTCCAACCTGCCCGCCGGGTGGAGCACCGTCTCGCTCATCTACAACAGCTCGCAGGGCAGCTCGAACTACCTGAACCTCGACAGCCTCACCGTGAATTGAGGCGGAGGGCCCTTCTTCCGGATTGAGGGAGAGGTGGAGGAGGACGACCCTCCACCTCCCGGGTACTCGGAGAGACTCTGGATTAGAGCTTCACGAGCTCCACGTCATCCATGTGGATGAAGTTGGCGCCGTCCGCCGTGGTGGCCTGGGTGTGGAAACCAAACTCCAGGTAGCCGCTGGTGACGTTGATGGTGGGCGTCTCGACCAGCGACCAGGCGCCGTACGTGCCGAGCGTGGTGTAGACCGGCGCGGCCGAGCCGCTCGTCTTGCCCTGGAGCCGGGCGATGGCGAAGTTGCCACCCTTGCGCACCCAGGCGCGCACCTTGTAGTTGCCATTGGCGAGGCCCGTCTTCACCTGGTACGTCCAGGTCTCGAAGGGCGAGTTGCTCCAGTGCGTCAGGTGGTAGGAGCCCGAGTGCCCGCCGTTGTAGGTCTCGCTGAAGGCCGCGCCGGCGGTGCCGTTCGGCGTCCAGGTCGACCAGTCGGCCATGCCGGACTCGAAGCTCGCGTTGGAGACCCCGCTGCCCGTGGGCGGGGGCGGGGTGCTGCCCTGCTGGTACCAACGCACCCACTCCACTTCCATGGTCTTCGGCTGGCCCTGCGTCAGCGCGATGCTGCCGGCGGCGGGGAAGCCATACCAGTTACCGCCCATGGCCAGGTTGAGGATGATGTAGTGGTTCTGCTGGAACTCGGTCTCGTTGTGGTAGAACGTCGTGCCCGCGTACCTGCCATCCAGCCGGAACACCATGGTGCTGGCGGTCCACTCCACCTCGTAGGTGTGGAAGGAGTCGGCCAGGTTGTAGCCGCCGCTCTGGCCCGTGCCCCAGTCCGCCTGGCCACCGTTGTACCAGTGATTGGCGGACTTCATCCACGTGGGCTCGTTGGAGTGCCACTCGAGGATGTCGATCTCCCCGCTGGAGGGCCAGCCCACGCTCTGCACGTTGGAGCCCAGCGTCCAGAACGCCGGCCACATGCCGTAGCCCGAGGGTACCTTGATGCTCGCCACGAGCTTGCCGTAGCGCCGCTCCACCTTGCCCTTGGAGTGCAGACGGCCCGAGAACAGCGTGCGCTGATGGGCGCCACACCGGGTGTCACTCACCGTCGTCGCCGCCGTGCGCTCGGCCTTGAGGATGAGCTTGCCGCCGCTCACCGACACGTTCTGCGTCCGGGGATACTCGAGCTCCCCCGTGCCGAAGTTGCAGTTGTTGGTGACGGGATCGAAATCGCTGTTGAGCGTGGTCCAGTTGCCGGTGTTCAGGCTGGTGCCTTCGAACTCATCCGACCACGCGAGGCTCCATCCGGAGCCCGGGTCATACTCGAGCTCGGACTGGGTTTGCGCCACCGCTTCGGCCCGCGCGGTGGGCGCGGTCTCGGAGGCGTCCAGCCCACATCCGGAGAGCGCCACGAGGCAATAGGCTGCCATGAACTTCGAGGAGAAGACCTTGGGGGACATAGTCGTACCTGGGGCAGGGTGATTCAAGACAGAGGCGTGTCGATTCCGAAAAAACCGTGAAACATGCAGATTATCCGAAGTACTAGAAAAACTGTTGCTTGACCAGATGTTCTTCTTGGGCTCCAGGAATTGAGAAACGCGCGCTCCCATCTGGTCCGCTCGCGTCAATGTTTTTTGACTCAACCGTCTCACTGCCTGCGGCGGCAGGTATCTTCGTTGCCTGGGAGCGTGATGAGAACGTTTCGATCGCTGGGTTTCACCCTTGCTACCGCTGCACTCCTCTCGGGGTGTGGCTCCTCGCCGCCGGAGCCAGGACTTGATCTTCCGCGCACGCGGGCGTGAACTCCCGGTGCATTTCTCGCGTACGCCGGGAGTTCCGACATGGGTGGTTTGAAGGACAAGGTCGTGATCGTGACGGGAGCGAGCTCGGGCATCGGCCGGGCCACGGCCCTGGCGCTCGCGGACGAAGGGGCCAAGGTCATCGCGAGCGCGAGGCGCGAGGCCCAGGGCCAGGAGCTCATCGCGCGCATCCGGGAGCGGGGCGGCGAGGCCACCTGGGTCAGCGCCGATCTCCTCGTCGAGCGCGACATCGAGGCGCTCGTCGAGACCGCGCTCTCCACCTACGGCCGACTGGATGGCGCCTTCAACAACGCGGGTGGCAGTCTGTCCAAGCCCTTCCTGGACACCACCACCGAGGACTACGAAGCCATCCTCAATACCAACCTGCGCGGGGCCTTCTGGTGCATGAAGTACGAGCTGCGCGCCATGCTCGCGGGGGGAGGGGGCTCCATCGTCAATTGTGCATCCGTGAGCGCCTCGCGCTCCATGCCAGGACTGTCCGCCTACAGCGCCTCCAAGGCCGCCCTGATCGCGCTCACCCAAGGTGTCGCGGTCGAGCACGCGCAGAAGGGCATCCGTGTCAACGCGGTGAGCCCCGGGGTCATCGAGTCCGAAATGGCCACCGCTGGCTGGCGCCTCAATGAGCGCATGGGACGCGCCTTCGCGGCCTCTCTCCATCCGATGAACCGCGTCGGTACGCCCGAGGAGGTGGCCGGGCTCGTCACCTTCCTCCTCGGTCCCCAGTCCTCCTTCATCACCGGCCAGGACTTCGCCGTGGATGGAGGGTTCACCGCGGCGAGCGTCTCCGCCACCCTGATGAACCGTCCCCGGTGAGCACACCTCTCACCACCGTGATTCCCAAATCAATCCGTTGAGGACGCGTTTTTCGAGAAATTGACACCTGGCCTGTTGTGCTCACATTCCGTTCAGTGTAGAACCCTTCACTGTAGGGCAAGTCGGTTCACGGCAACGACTGGTGGAGCGGGAAGCCTCCCGGCGGCTTTCCATTGCATCGGTGGGATTGTCGCCTGGCAGGGATTGCACCTGCTGGGTTCCGCTGCCCGCCCAGGCTTCGCCTGGCGAACTGAACGCTGACGAACCTTCATCGCGGGAGAAGTGTGTCGATGGCCGCAGACCCGGTCCATGGAGCGCAGTTCCATAGTCTCATCGATCTGATCAGGCACCACAGCGAGCGCCGGCCCGACAAGACGAGTTTTGTTTTCCTGGAGGACGGAGAGAAGGAGTCGAGCGTCCTGACGTTTGGCCAGCTCGAGCAGCGCGTGCGCGCCGTGGCCGCGCAGCTCCAGGAGTTGGGAGCGACGGATCAGCGGGCGCTGCTCCTCTATCCGCCAGGGCTGGACTTCATCATCGCGTTCCTGGGCTGTGTCTACGCGCGGGTGACCGCGGTTCCGGCGTATCCGCCCCGCAACAATCAGAACCTCACGCGGCTGCGGACCGTCATCGAGGACGCGGGCGCGAAGTGGGTGCTCACGACGTCCTCGCTCGCGTCCAACCTGGGTACGCAGTTCGAGCGCGTCCCCGAGCTGAGCACGCTGCGGTGGCTCGCGACGGATGGCATTGCCGTGGAGCGACGGGACGCCTGGAAGGAGCCGGTGGTGGGCCCCGACACGCTCGCCTTCCTCCAGTACACCTCGGGCTCGACGGGCGCGCCCAAGGGCGTGATGGTGTCCCACGGGAACGTGCTGCACAACGAGCGGATGATCCAGCTCACCTTCGGTCACACCGAGCGGACCGTGTTCGCCGGCTGGCTGCCGCTGTTCCATGACATGGGGCTCATCGGCAATGTGTTGCAGCCGCTCTACCTGGGCATCCAGTCGGTGCTGATGCCTCCGGCGGCGTTCATCCAGAAGCCCGCGCGCTGGTTGCACATGATTTCGCGCTACCGGGCGACGACGAGCGGCGGGCCGAACTTCGCCTACGAGTTGTGCGCCCGCAAGGTGTCCGCCGAGCAGCGGGTGGGACTCGACTTGAGCAGCTGGGAGGTGGCGTTCAACGGCGCCGAGCCCGTGCGCCCCGGCACGCTCCAGCGCTTCGCGGACGCCTTCAAGGAGCACGGCCTGCGCGTCTCCGCCCTCCATCCCTGCTACGGCATGGCGGAGACGACGCTGCTCGTCTCCGGAAAGGTGCCCGCGCGGCAGTCCAGCCTCTACTCCATCCAGGCTGACGCCCTGGAGGAGGGAAGGGTGGTGCCCGTGGACGCGGCGGCCAGCGCGAATGGGGCACGGGAGCTCGTGTCCTCCGGCCGCAGCCTGCTCGAGAAGGTCCGCATCGTGGATCCGGCCTCGCTCACGGAGTGCCCGGAGGATCGGGTGGGTGAGGTCTGGGTGTCGAGCGCCAGTGTCGCCCAGGGCTACTGGAACAAGCCGGAGCTGACGCGGGAGGCCTTCCAGGCACGCCTGGCGGACACGGGAGAGGGTCCCTTCCTGCGCACGGGTGACCTGGCGTTCCGCCAGGGCGAGGAGTTCGTCATCACCGGCCGCCTCAAGGACGTCATCATCATCCGTGGCCGCAACCACTATCCCCAGGACATCGAGCAGACCGTGGAGGAGAGCCACCCGGCCCTCAAGGCCAACGGCGGCGCCGCGTTCTCCGTCGAGGTGGAGGACGAGGAGCGCCTCGTCATCGTCCAGGAGGTCGAGCGCAGCTATCTGCGCGACCTCGACGTGGGCGAGGTGGTGGGCAGTATCCGCCAGGCCGTCTCCGAGCATCACGAGCTCCAGGTCCACGCCGTGGTGCTCATCAAGACGAGCAGCATCCCCAAGACGTCCAGCGGGAAGATCCAGCGCCATGCCTGCCGCAATGGCTTCCTCCACAAGACCCTGAACGCAGTGGGCGAGTGGGTGGAGAACCTCCAGACGGAGGCGAAGCAGGCGCCTGCCGCGGCGGCGCCCGCGAATGGCCATTCCGAGGAGGCCATCCAGGACTGGCTGCTCGGCCGCATGGCCCAGTACCTGGGCGTCGCCGCCGAGGAGATCGACGTCCAGGCGCCCTTCGCCCGCTACGGGCTGGATTCCGCCGTGGCCGTGAGTCTGACGGGTGAGCTGGCGGGATGGTTGGGCCGGGAGTTCGAGCCCACCCTCTTCTGGGAGCACCCGAGCGCGGAGGTCCTCGCCCGCCACCTGGCCGATGAACTGAAGGCCTGAGCGAAGGTTCTACGGCCGCGAGGCCCGACAAGTCAGGAGGTGCATTCGTGGAGTCAGTGGCGCGTCCCAGCGTTGACGTCAAGGAACTGAGTACACCCAGACGCTCGTCCATCAAGTTCAACATGTTCGACCCCGCCTTCCACGCGGACCCGTATCCGGTCTACGCGCGGCTGCGGGAGGAAGCGCCCGTCCACCGCACCGTCATGGGGGCCTGGATCATCTCCCGCTACGCGGATGTGAAGGCCCTGCTTCGGGACAACAACTTCGGCGTCTTCGACATCCCGACCCGCATCGAGCGCAAGAGCCCGTTCCTCGAGCGCAAGAAGATTGGCGAGCTGCGCACGCTCGCCTCGGCCATGCGCCGCTGGCTCATGCTGTGCGATCCGCCGGATCACACCCGGCTGCGCAGCCTGGTCAACCGCTCGTTCACCCCCACCGCCGTCGAGTCCCTGCGCCCGCGCATCCAGGAGACGGTGGATCGGCTGATCGCCCGCGTCCGGAGCTCCGGCCGGATGGACATCGTCAATGACCTGGCCTGCCCGCTGGCGGTGACGATGATCGCCAGCATGCTCGGCGTGCCGGAAGAAGCCCACGCCTCGGTGACCCGCTGGGCCGACGGCCTGTCCCGTGTGCTCGATCCGCTGCGCTCGCTCGAGCAGTACGCGGAGATGAACAACGTGGCGCAGGAGTTCCTCGCCTACTTCCGCGAGCTCTTCGCCGAGCGCCGGAGGAATCCGAAGAACGATCTCATCAGCAGCCTCATCGCCGTCACCGATCAGGGCGACCGGCTGACCGAGGACGAGATGCTCTCGGTCTGCATGCTGATGTTCATCGCGGGCGAGAAGACGACGGTGAACCTGCTCGGCAACGGCATGCGCGCGCTGCTGCTCCACCGGAGCGAGTTCGAGCGGCTGCGCCAGGAGCCGACGCTCATCCGGAGCGCCATCGACGAGATCCTCCGCTACGACAGCCCGGTGCAGCTCAACACGCGCGTGCCCAAGACGGACGTCGTCCTGCACGGGCAGACCATCCCGGCGGGGGATCTGGTCTACTTCTCCCTGGGCGCGGCGAACCGGGATCCCGCCCAGTTCGAGCAGCCGGACACGTTCGACATCACCCGCCGCGAGAACCGTCACCTCGCCTTCTCGGGTGGCATCCACTACTGCCTCGGTGCGGCCCTGGCGCTCATCGAGGGACAGATCGCGATCGGCACGCTCGTCCGGCAGTTCCCCGACATGGCGCTCGTCCCCGGTGAGACCGAGTGGATGAAGGAAATCATCTTCCGCGGTCCGCAGACGCTGCCCGTCACCTTCACCCCGTGAGGGGTTCTCCCGGGGGGGAGGGCTGGCTTTCCCCCTCGGGTTGTCAGTTCAATCCACGAGAGATCTGATGAACCGCGAACCCATTGCGATCATCGGCCTGGGCTGCCGTTTCCCGGGTGCGAGGGATTCAAGGGCATTCTGGAAGCTCCTGCGTGATGGCGTGGATGCCATTACCCCCGTCCCCCCCGGACGCTGGGACATCGACTCGTTCTACGATCCGGACCCCAGCGCCGAAGGCAAGATGAGCACCCGCTGGGGCGGGTTCGTGGAGCAGGTGGATCAATTCGATCCGCAATTCTTTGGCATCGCCCCGCGCGAGGTCACCACCATGGATCCCCAGCAGCGGCTGCTGCTGGAGGTGACGTGGGAGGCATTGGAGGACGCGGGCCTGATTCCCGAGCGGCTGGCGGGCTCCAAGACGGGTGTCTTCGTCGGGATGTCCAGCTACGACTACTACACGCTGCTGAGCCAGGACTCGCGCAACATCGACGCCCACATCGGCACGGGCAACACGAACTGCATCGCGGCCAACCGCATCTCCTACCTGTTCGACTTCCAGGGCCCCAGCCTGGTCGTGGACACCGCGTGCTCCTCCTCGCTCGTCGCCGTGCACCTGGCCTGCAAGAGCCTGTGGAGCGGGGACGCCTCCCTCGCCGTCGCGGGCGGGGTGCAGCTCGTCCTGTCGCCCTGGGTGACGGTGGGCTACTCGAAGTCGGGGTTCATGGCCGCGGATGGCCGCTGCAAGGCGTTCGACGCCGCGGCCAACGGTTATGTCCGCAGCGAGGGCTCCGGCATCATCGTCCTCAAGCCGCTGTCCAAGGCGCTGGAGGACGGTGACTCCATCTACGCCCTCATCCGCGGCGGCGCCGTCAACCAGGACGGGCGCAGCAACGGGCTCACGGCGCCCAACCCCGCCGCGCAGGAAGCGGTGCTGCGCGCGGCCTACGCGGATGCCGGTGTGCCGCCCTCGCGGGTGCAATACGTGGAGGCGCATGGCACGGGCACGAAGCTGGGCGATCCCATCGAGGTGAAGTCGCTCGCCGCCGTGGTGGGCGCGGAGCGCCCCGAGGGCAATGTCTGCGCGCTGGGCTCGGTGAAGACCAACATCGGCCACCTGGAGGCCGCGGCGGGCATCGCGGGCCTCATCAAGGTGGCGCTGTCGCTCAAGCACCGGCAGATCCCTCCGAGCCTCCATTTCAAGGTCCCCAACCCCTACATCCGCTTCGACAAGATTCCCCTGCGTGTCCAGCAGGAGCTGAAGCCCTGGCCCGAGCGGCCGGAGCCCGCCCTGGCCGGTGTCAGCTCGTTCGGTTTCGGCGGGACCAATGCCCACCTCGTCCTGGAGGGGGCTCCTCCGGTGGCGCCGCCCGAGGACGAGGGGGGTGAGCGACCCCGGCACGTGCTCGCCCTCGGCGCGAAGAGCCCGAGCGCGCTGCGCGAACTGGCCCGCCGCTACCAGGCGTATGTGGAGGAGCAGCCGGAGGTGGCGCTCGGCGACCTCTGCTTCAGCGCCAACACGCGCTGCCCGCCCTTCGCGCATCAGCTCACCGTGGTCGCCGCGTCTCCCCAGGAGCTGCGCGAGCGGTTGGCGTCCTTCGAGCACGAGCAGGCGGCGGCTGGCGTGACATACGCGCAGCTCAACCGTCGCAAGCGCCCGAAGGTGGCCTTCCTCTTCACGGGGCAGGGCGCCCAGTACACCGGCATGGGGCGCGAGCTCTATGAGACGCAGCCCACCTTCCGGGATGCGCTCGACCGCTGCGCGAAGATCCTGCGCCCGCTCCTGGGCCGAAGCCTTTTGGAGGTCCTCTTCCCCGAGCCGGGGAAGGCCTCGCCGCTCGACGAGACGGCCTTCACACAGCCGGCCCTGTTCTCGCTGGAGTACGCGCTCGCGCGACTGTGGATGTCGTGGGGCGTGGAGCCCGCGGCGGTGCTGGGGCACAGCGTGGGGGAGTTCGTCGCGGCTTGCGTCGCGGGCGTGCTCCGCCTGGAGGATGCACTGCGGCTGATCGCCGAGCGGGGGAAGCTGATGCAGGCGCTCCCCAGCGGTGGCGCGATGGCGGCCATCCTCGCGCCCGAGCCCCGCGTGGCGGCCGCGATCGAGCGGTATGCCGGCGCGCTCGACATCGCCGCGATCAACGGGCCCGAGAGCATCGTCGTCTCCGGACGGAAGGAGGCGCTCGACGCCGTCATCGCCGCGTTCGAGGCCGAGGGCGTGCGCTGCCAGCGGCTTCGCGTGTCCCACGCGTTCCACTCCCCGCTCATGGAGCCGATGCTCGATGGGCTGGAGCGGATGGCGGGCACGATCCGTCACCAGGCGCCCAAGCTGCCCTTCATCTCCAACGTGACGGGCGAGGCCCTGGCCTCGGGACAGCTCCTCGACGGGGCCTACTGGCGGCGGCACACCCGCGCTCCGGTGCGGTTCCTGGAGGGCATCCGCGCCCTGCACGCTCAGGGCTGTGAGCTGTTCCTGGAGATCGGTCCGAAGCCCATCCTGACGCACCTGGGAGCACGCTGCCTCCCGGACGTCCAGGTCGGTTGGCTGCCCTCGTTGGCGGAGAACCGGAACGACTGGGTCGTGATGCTCGATGCCCTTTCCGCCCTTCGCTCGGGGGGCGTGGAGCTGGATTGGAAGGGGTTCGACAGGGACTACCCCAGGAAGCGCGTGTCCCTGCCGCATTACCCGTTCGAGAGAAAGCGCTACTGGTTCAAGGAAGGGGCAATCGAGGTGAGTGAGAAAGCCGCCGCAGCCACAGTGTCCAGGCCCCAGCCAGCCGAAGCCGCGAAGCCCAAGCGTCTGGAGGCCATCACCACCGCCGTGCGCAAGATGGTGGCGGACCTGCTCAAGGCCTCTCCCTCCGAGATCGACCCCCAGGCTTCGTTCCTGGAGATGGGCGCGGACTCGATTTCGCTCATCGATGCCATCCGCCTCATCGACGCCAACTACAAGCTCAAGCTCTCCGTGCGTCAGCTCTTCGAGGAGCTCACCTCGATCGAAGCGCTCGCGGCCCACATCGAGCGCCACCTCCCGCCGGAGGAGCCCGCGCCCGTGGCCGCGCTCCCTCCGGCTCCCGTGAGGAGTCCTGCCCCGGTGCTGGCGGCGGCGGAGCCACGGCGGGACGAGGCCATGCCGACCGCGTGCTCCATCTCCCGGGCGCCGGTCCCCAACGTCGTGAAGGCGCCGCCCACCAGCAATGGCGTCCCGTTCCAGCAGCCCGTGTTCCAGCAGCCCGTGCTCACCGCCCAGCCCTCGCCGCCCGCCCCGGCGGCTCTGGTCCGGCAGGCCCCCCCGGCGCTCCCCGAGAGTTCGCTCGAGCGGCTCTTCGCGCAGCAACTCGAGATCGTCTCCAAGCAGCTCGATCTGCTCAAGGACGCGGGCGGAACGCGGGTCGCCCCGGCGCCCGTGGCACCCCCGGTGGAGCCGGAGCCCCGGAGCAGTCCCCCCGTGATCGTCTCTCCCGCCGTGGCCGCCCCGGCTCCGGCTCCCGCCGTCCAACCGCCCCGCGCGCCCCAGCCCCTCTCCGCTGCCACCTCGCCCGCCTCCGTCGCGGTGGACTCGGCGGAGATGAACCAGCGGCAGCAGCAGTACCTGCGCTCGTTCATGGAGCGCTACGCGCGGCGTACGGGCGGCTCCAAGGCGTGGGCCCAGAAGCACCGTCCGGTCCTGGCCGACAACCGGGCCCTGGCCGGTCTGCGCATGCCCATCAAGGAGATCTGCTACCCCATCGTGGGTTCCCGCTATGCGGGCTCGCGCATCTGGGATGTCGACGGCAATGAGTACGTCGACATCGCGATGGGCTTCGGCGTCCACCTCTTCGGCCACGGGGCGCCGTTCATCAAGCGGGCCCTCATGCAGCAGCTCGAGCTCGGCCATGGTGTCGGCCCCCAGCCGGAGCGAGCGGGACAACTCGCCGAGCTGTTCACCGAGCTGACCGGCGCCGAGCGCGTGACGTTCTGCCAGTCCGGCACCGAGTCCGTCATGACCGCGCTGCGGCTGGCTCGCACGGCCACCGGGCGCAACCGGATCGTGCTCTTCAAGGGCTCGTTCCATGGTCATTACGACGGTGTCCTCGCGCAGGCGCAGGGCGGTGACGGGGACGCCATTCCCGTGGCCATGGGGATCTCGAAGAACGCGGTCCGGGACGTGGTGGTGCTCGACTACGGCGAGCAGAGCGCCATCGACTATCTGCGCCAGCACGCCCATGAGCTGGCCGCCGTGCTGGTGGAGCCGGTGCAGAGCCGCCGTCCGGAGTTGCAACCGCGTGCCTTCCTCCACGAGGTGCGTGCCATCACCGAGGCGTCGGGCACGGCGCTCATCTTCGATGAGATCATCACCGGATTCCGCATCCATCAGGGCGGTGCCCAGGCGCACTTCGGCGTCCGCGCGGACCTCGCCACGTACGGGAAGGTCCCCGGTGGTGGCATGCCGTTGGCGGCCGTGGCCGGCAAGCGGCGCTTCATGGACGGCATCGACGGAGGCCAGTGGAACTACGGGGACCAGTCCTACCCCGAGGCCGACCGGACCTTCTTCGCCGGTACCTTCAACAAGCCGCCCCTATCGCTCGCCACGGCCTACGCGGTGCTCGAGCACCTCAAGGAGCAGGGCCCCCGGCTCCAGGAGCAGTTGAACGAGCGCACCGCGCTGCTGGCCGCGCAGCTCAACGCCTTCTTCGAGCAGCAGCGCGTCCCCGCGCAGGTCGTCCACTTCGGCTCGTTGTTCCGCTTCGTGCTGAAGGGCAACCTCGACCTGTTCTTCTACCACCTCGTGGAGCGGGGCGTTTACGTGTGGGAGGGGCGCACGTGCTTCCTCTCCACGGCCCATACCGAGGCGGACATCGCGCACATCCTCGAGGCCGTCCGCGGCAGCGTGGAGGATCTGCGGCAGGGCGGTTTCCTTCCCGAGCTGTCTCCGGGTACACCCGGACCGGGCGGCGGTGGCGGTGCGACCAGGCCTCCGCCGCGGGCTGTCGAGACGCCGCGCCCCAGCGCTCCCGCTCAAGCGTCATCCGTGTCCGCCGCGAGCCCCGGTAATGGCGCCGGGAAGGGGAGCGCGCAGGCGCGGGATCAGCTCCCGGAGCCCCGCACGGAGTTCTGGGAGCGGCGGCGCTCCCGGAGCACGTCCAACCGGGTGGCTGGCGCGGACGACTCGGAGGGCAAGGTCCGGCGGGCGGCGCGCGACCTGGAGTTCAGCCTGTATTTCTTCGGCAAGTACGACGCGCCGTTCCGGGACGACAAGTACGATCTCCTCTTCGACAGCGCACGCTACGCCGACGCGCATGGTTTCTCGGCGGTCTGGCTTCCCGAGCGCCACTTCCACGCCTTCGGCGGGCTCTCCCCGAATCCGGCGGTGGTCTGCTCCGCCCTGGCCCGGGAGACGAAGCACCTGTCGCTGAGGGCCGGCAGCGTCGTCGTACCCCTGCACCACCCGCTGCGCATCGTGGAGGAGTGGTCCGTGGTGGACAACCTGTCCAAGGGACGGGTGGGGCTCTCGTTCGCCTCGGGCTGGCATCCGGATGACTTCGTGTTCGCGCCCGAGGCCTTCGGCAAGCACCGCGAGATGATGTTCGAGGGCGTCGAGACCATCCGCAAGCTGTGGCGTGGCGAGTCCATGCGTGCGCGCGGCGGGGGCAAGAACGAGCTCGACGTGCGCTGCTTCCCGGCGCCGATGCAGCGCGAGCTGCCCTTCTGGATCACCGTCGTGAACAATCCGGACACCTACGTCCGGGCGGGACAGATGGGTGCCAACGTCCTGACCAACCTGATGGGCCAGACGCTCGAGGATCTGGAGCGCAACATCGCTCTCTACCGGCAGGCCCTGCATGACCACGGGCATGATCCGGACGCTGGCAAGGTGACGGTCCTGATGCACACCTTCGTTGGGGAGGATCTCCAGACCGTCCGTGACACCGCGCGTGGCCCCTTCTGTGACTACCTCGCCACGCACTTCGCGCTCTTCCAGAACCTGGCGAAGAGTCAGAACCTGCCCGTCAACCTGGACCAGCTCACGGCGGACGACAAGCAGTACATGTTGTCCATGGCCTACGACCGATATGCGCGCACGAGCGCCCTGATCGGTACGCCGGAGTCCTGCCAGGAGATCCTCGACCACATCCGCTCGCTCGGCGTCGACGAGGTGGCGTGCTTCATGGACTTCGGGGTGGAGCCCAAGGCCGTGATGGCGAGCATGCCCACACTCGTGGCCCTGAAGGAGCGGTTTCGCGGGGATGGCGGGGGGGCTCCGGGCCCGTCCGGCCCGGCCCGCGAGCCGAGCGCCGCCCAGCTCCCGGTGAAGTCGGTTGAGTCCGCGGTCACCACCCTGGAGCTGACCGAGTCGCAGCAGGAGTTCCTGATCGTCGCCCAGATGACGGCGGATGAGGACTCCATGAGCGGGCACCAGGCGCTCGCCTTGACGCTCACGGGGCCGCTGAATCCCCAGGCCCTGCGCACCGCCGTCCAGTCCGTCATCGATCGGCACGAGGCGCTGCGGACCACCATCAGCGCCGAGGGGGATCGACAGATCGTCCACCCCTCGGTGAAGGTGGACCTCTCGTTCGTCGACTTCTCGCACGTGCCGGAGGACGCACGCGAGCGGGAGGCGCTCCGGTGGCTCGACGAGCAGAGCGAGACCGGCTTCGACCTGGTCCATGGGCCGCTCTTCCATGCGCAGGTGCTCGAGTTGGGGGAGCGGCTGCACATCCTCAGTCTGGTGACGCACCACATCTTCTGTGACGGTCAGTCCGTGGCCGTCATCATCGCGGAGCTCGCCGAGCTCTACTCGGCGGCGTGCGAGGGCGTCCGCCGCGAGCTGCCCGAGCCCATGCAGTTCCGGCGCTTCATCGAGCTGCAACAGCAGCAGCAGGCGAAGACGCTGGCCGAGCACGAGGCGTACTGGCTCCAGAAGTTCTCCGGGCCGCTGCCCGTGCTGCAACTGCCGTTCGATCGTCCTCGCCCGCCCGTCAAGACGTTCGCGGCGGCGCGGCTGACGGACACGATCGGCGGTGAGCTGTGCCAGGCCGTGAGGAAGGTGGGCCAGCGCTACGGCGCCACGCCGTTCATGACGCTCTTCGCCGCGTACACCTGTCTGCTGCACCGGATGTCGGGACAGGGCGACATCATCGTCGGGGTGCCCGCCTCCGGCCGGACCGTGGAGGGCAGCGAGGGGATGGTGGGCCACTGCGCGAACCTGCTGCCCGTGCGCACGAACGTCCAGGGCGGACTTCGCTTCTCCGAGCACCTGCTGGCCGTCAAGAACGTGCTGCTGGACGACTACGAGCACCAGGCGTACCGCTTCGCGACGCTGCTGGAGAAGCTGCGGGTGCCGAGGGATCCGAGCGTCTCGCCCATCGTCACGGTGGCCTTCAACCTGGACCGTCCGGTGCCGCCCCCGAAGATGTTCGAGCTGGAGGTCGACTGGTTCCCCCGGCCCATCAGCTTCGGCGTGCCCGAGCTCGGGCTGAGCATCAAGGAGCTGCGCGGCGAGCTGAGCCTCGAGTGGGACTACAACACGGACCTGTTCGACGCGGAGACGATCCACAGGACGATGGGCCACTTCCGCACCCTGGTGGAGGGACTCACCGCCCATCCCGAACAGCGCCTGTGCGATCTGCCGATGCTCACGCACGAGGAGCGCCAGCGCTTCGCGGAATGGAATCGCACCGCCGCCCCCAGCTACGGCCGCGCGACCCTGCCTCGGCTCTTCGAGGCCCAGGTGCGCCGCACGCCCGATGCGCCGGCGTTGACCGTCGCGGGGGAGACGCTGAGCTACGGTGAGTTGAACGCGCGGGCCAACCAGCTCGCCCACTGCCTGCGGTCACTGGGCGTGGGTCGCGAGTCGCTCGTGGGCATCTGCGTCGAGCGCTCGGTGGAGATGGTCGTCGGACTGCTGGGCATCCTCAAGGCCGGTGCGGCCTACGTGCCGTTGGATCCGTCCTTCCCCGCCGAGCGGCTGGCCCACATGGTCCACCACTCGCGGCTGTCCCTGCTGCTGACCCAGGAGCGCGTGGCGGGACGGCTCCCCGAGAGCGGGGTGCGGCAGGTCCGCTTCGAGGCCGAGCACGCGCTCCTGTCGCGGCAGCCCACCGGGGATCTCCCGGACGAGGCGGGGACGGAGGAGCTGGCGTATGTGATGTACACGTCGGGCTCGACGGGAATCCCCAAGGGGATCCAGATCACCCATGGCGCGCTGGCCAATCTGCTCGAGTCGATGCGGGAGCAGCTCGAGCCGACGGCGCGGGACGTGCTGCTGGCGGTGACGACGATCTCGTTCGACATCGCGGCGCTCGAGCTCTACCTGCCGCTGCTCGTGGGCGCGCGGCTGGTGGTGACGGACAGCGAGACGGCGGCGGATGGCGAGCGGCTGGCCCAGGAGATGGCGCGCGTCACTCCCAGCCTGATGCAGGCCACGCCCGCGACGTGGCGGATGCTCATCGAAGCGGGCTGGCGGGGTGATCCGCGGCTGTGCATCCTCTGTGGCGGAGAGGCCCTGCGCCAGGAACTGGCCGAGCAGCTCCTCGAGCGGGGAGGGCGCGTCTGGAACCTCTACGGCCCCACGGAGACGACGATCTGGTCCGCCGCCCACCGCGTGGGGAAGGTGCGCGGTGAGCGCCGCGAGGACGCCTCCGAGCCCATCGGCCGGCCGCTCGCCAACACCCAGCTCCGGGTGCTCAGCCCGCGGCTGCATCAGGTCCCGGTGGGCGTCACGGGAGAGCTGTACATCGGGGGCCTCGGCCTGGCCCGGGGCTACCTGACACAGCCCTCCCTGACCGCGGAGAAGTTCGTTCCGGATCCCTTCAGCGACGAGCCCGGCGCGCGCCTCTACAAGACCGGGGATCTGGCCCGGTATCTCGCCGATGGCACCATCGAGTTCCTGGGCCGCACGGACTACCAGGTGAAGATCCGTGGGTTCCGCGTCGAGCTGGGGGCCATCGAGGCCGCGCTCGGCCAGCACCCGGCCGTCGCCGACGTGGCGGTCATCGCGCGTGAGATTGGACCCGGCGACACGCGCCTCTTCGGCTACGTGGTCTTCCGCCAGGGACAGTCCCTCCCCGTGGAAGAGCTGCACGCGTTCCTGAAGCACAAGCTGCCGGCCTACATGATCCCCGCCTCGATCACCGCGGGGACGGAGCTGCCACTGACGCCCAACGGCAAGGTGGATCGCAAGGCCCTGGCGGCGCTGGACGTGGGCCGGGCGGTCTCGCGGGTCCACGTCGCTCCGCGCAACGCGTTGGAGACCGAGTTGGTTCAAATCTGGGAAGAGGTGCTGGGCGTGAAGCCCGTCGGCGTGACGGACAACTTCTTCCACCTCGGGGGCAACTCGCTGCTCGGCGTCCGGCTCATGACGCGCATCCGTCGGCACCTCGGCCAGGAGGTTCCCCTGGCGCTCTTCATCGAGGACCCGACGATCGTCCACCTGACCCAGGTCATCTACCAGAAGAGCCTGGGGGTCCCCTCCCTGGCGGAGGGACAGGCCGCGGCGGGGCAGGGGAAGACGTCGATCGTGAAGGTGCGGCCGGAGGGCAAGCACCACCCGTTGTTCTTCGCCGCCCAGCTCGGTGGCATCTACTCGTCCAACGTGGTGGTGGGGCTGCTGGACATGGCGCGTGAGCTGGATCCCGACCAGCCCTTCTACGGCCTGCAGGCCCCCGCCCTCGCGCCCGAGCTGGCCGAGGCGGTCTCCCGGGGCAGCCCGCTCTCCCTGGACGACTGGCGGTATGACCGCGCGCACTTCGACCGCGTGGTGCTCGACTGCGTCGAGGCGCTCCGCAAGGTCCAGCCCGAGGGGCCGTACTACCTGGGCGGGTTCTGCTCCGGCAGTCTGCTCGTCTTCGAGATCGCCCGGCGGCTGACGGAGATGCGCCAGGAGGTGGCTCGCCTCGTGCTCTTGGATCCACCCATCGGGGGCGATGCCGTGCCTCCAGGGCCCTCCCGGTACGATGCCGCGCTCGCGGATCTCGTCTGGTTCATCGGCCGGGAGATTGGCTGGGAGGCGGGATGGGATCTCACCGCCCTCTACGCCGAGCTGGAGCCGCTCGGTACCGACGAGCGCTGGGCGTTGGCCCTTCGCAAGCTGAAGGAGGCCGAGGCCGTCCCCGCCTCGACGGAGGCCCAGGATCTGCGGCGGCTCTTCGATGCGAAGCGGCTCAACGAGGAGATCATGAGCCGGATCCTCGACAGCTACGAGCCTCCGGTCTCTCCCCATCCGGTCACCCTCCTGATCTCGGACCACACGCGCGAGGATTACACCGACGACGCGCTGAAGGCCGCCCTGGAGCGGGTGCGTCGACACATCACCGGCTCGCTGGACGTGCACTTCGTGCCCGGAGACCATGGCAGCCTGTTCCAGTCCCCGAATGTCGCGGTGCTGGCCCACCACGTGAATCGGTGTCTGGCGGAGAGCAGGCCCCGCGGCGCGTAGGCCCCTGGGCTCACGTTGGACATCTCCTCACAACGGCCGGGGCTGGATGCTCCGCGCGCGCTCCAGCTCGCCCGCCTCCCTCCAGTGGTGGGAGAGGATCTGCGCGGGCGCCTGGGAGCGTTCGAGGACGGCGGCGAGCCGCGCATGCAGCTCCCGGGCGGCGATGGGAGACACGCTGGCCCGGATGGCCTCTTCCACCAGATCATGGCCGAAGCGCTCGCCCACCAGGACCTGGGCGGCCTCGAGCTCGGCGAGCGCCGCGAGACGCTCGGTGGCGGACAGCTCGAGCACCTCGGACACGAGGGAGGTGCGGAAGAAGGGGCCCGCGAGGGCGGCGAGCTGGGCGCACTGGAGGGCTCGGGGCGAGAGCCGCTCCAGGCGGCGCTGGAGCAGGGGGCCCACGCGTCCCGGCGGGGGAAGGCGGTGCGGCCAGTCCTTGCGCAGCCCATCCGTCTCGATGAGGTGCTTGAGCGTCTCGAGGATGTAGAGGGGATTGCCCCCGGTGTAGCGGGCGAGGGCGTCGGCGTGCGCCTCGGCACCGGGCAGCTCCAGGCCCGTCAGGAGCTGGTGGACCTGTTCCTCGGAGAGCGGACCGAGCTCGATGAGGCGCGCGCGCCCCGTGTCCACCAACTGCCGCACGCTGTTCTCCGAGTAGGGCGGGAGTTCGCCGCGGCGGTAGCAGTCGATGAAGCGGGGCGCGTGGGCCGCGTCCGTGCTCGAGTCCAGGAGTCGCTCGAAAGCGTAGGTGAACACCTTGGAGCTGGCGCTGTCCCAGTACTGCACGTCATCCGTGATGACGACGCGGTAGCCGTCCATCAGCAGCCGCATGGCCTCCACGTTCGCGTCGTAGAAGCGCAGCTCGTCGGCCTCCGAGGCCATCGGCGGCGGCCGCTCTCCCCCCAGCTCGGGAAGGATGCGGGACAGCTCCGTGCGGACCCAGTCCGGGAGGATCACCTCGGGCCGGTGGGTCATGTGGAGCCGGAAGGCGCGGGCCTGCGAGGCGAAGGGAATGGCCTGATCCCCGAAGCGCCCCTCGAGCTTCACCCACCGTCCCTTGCTGGCGGCGAACTCCTCGACGAGACGGGACTTGCCCACCCCGGGCTCGCCGCTGATGAACACCAACTGGCTGGCGGCGAAGCCCTCCTCGAGCTCGCGCCATGCGGCTTCCCGGCCGGCGAGCACGGGAGGGCGTCGCACGGACAGGGGCAGGGGGGCACCCGGGGCGGCCGGGGAGGAGGGCCGCACCCCGGTGCCCTTCTCGATCTGCCGCACCAGGGCGAGCGTCTCGGGCATGGGGTCCACATCCAGCTCGCGCGAGAGGGTCGCGCGCAGCCGCTCGAAGGCGGCCAGGGCGGCGTCTCGGTCTCCCTGGAGGTAGTGCAACTGGATGAGGTGGCGGCCGGCCTGCTCGGACTCGGGCTCCTGTTGCAGCCAGTCATGCACCAGCGCGGACGCGGTGTTCCAGTCCCCTCGGGCCATGGCCTGGGTGACGCCCTGCTGGCGCGCGGCGCGCACCCATCCCTCCACGGCGGTGCGCGCGCCGTCCAGCCAGCGTGACAGCTCGTCGCAGTCCTCCAACTCCAGACCGGAGAGCAGCGAGCCGCTCCCCGAGGACCGCGCGATCTCGAGCACCTGGGAGTGGGCGCGGAGCCCTGCCGCCGCCTTGAGCTGGGCGACGTCCAGCCGGAGCCCCGGCACGAGGGCCAGACGCTCGGAGGTGGCCTCCACCAACTCCACGCCGTCGCACAGCAGGCGCAGGCGGCGCAGCAACTGGCGCATGTTGGCGCGAATGGTGGTGGGTGGCGAGTCGGGCCACAGCAGGCTCGCGACGACGAACTTCGACGAGGGGCCCTCCAGCCCCAGGTAGGCCAGCATCACCGCGGCCCGCCGCTCCAGCCGCACCTGTCTGCCTTCGGGGCTCTCCAAGTGCGCCAGTCCCAGCACCCGAGCCGCCCATCCGTCCTGCACCCCTTCGACGCTCGTCATGTGGATCCTCTCCAGGACCACAAGACAATCCAGACGTCCATCTCTTCCTGAGGGGCGAAGTTCACTGGTTTTGAAAGACATCAACCCGGGAGGAAACGGGGAGTAGACTGCGCCCATGCGCTTCCAGCCGCCCTGGAGCGGGGCCTTCCGCCTCCAGACCTTCTTCCACCGCACCCCCGAGGCCCTGCCCGCGAGCGCCATCGACGCCATGCGCGCGGCCATCCTGGACTCGTCCCTGCTCGGGGAGAGCAACCTGACGGCGCAGTTCTCGGGCACCTATGGGTTCTCGGTCACCTTCCGGCGCGAGGCCCGCGCCGAGGTGACGGAGCGGTTCGCCGCCTTCGCCCCGTTCCTCGAGGCCGCGCTCCTGCCGGGCTGCAACGCGTTCCTGCTCAACCCGCTCCTGGTGCACAACGGGCGTGGGGTGGCGGCGCACCTGGATCGCAGCATGGGCTCCTACGGCGCCGGTCTGGGCAACCCGATCGCGGTGAGCGTGCTCTACGTCCAGGTGCCGGAGCGGCTCGCGGGGGGAGAGCTGCGGCTGTACCACCGGGGCGAGCGCGTGGCGGCGCTGGCTCCCCTCGCGCGCTCGCTGGTGACGTTCCGGGGAGACCTGGTGCACGAGGTGGCCTCGGTCGAGGCCGGGGCCCCCGGGCTTTCGGCGGCGCGCATCAGCCTGGTGGTGGAGCAGTACCGTGTGCCGGAGCCGCTGCTCGCGCGGGTGCCGCGGTTCGAGCTGCGGACCCGGAGGGGGGTGGAGGCATGAGCGAGCTGGCGATGGAGTGGTGGGTGCCCCAGCGGCCGGATCAGGTCTTCACGGCCTTCGAGGATCCCTTCCGGCAGCGGCGCTGGTACGGGGCCCCGCCCGGAGGCCTGCGCCTCGGCGAGGAGGGAGAGTCGGAGGTGGGCGAGCCGTTCCGGATGAACCTGCTCGACGAGCGGGAGAGGCCCCTGGCGCAGATCTGCCGCGTGCTCGAGGTGGACCCCGGCCGGGGACTGGTGATGGAGCTGACGTGGGAGGGGCGGGAGGACTACGGCCGCGAGACGACGCGCGTCTCATTCACCCTCCATCCGGCGGAGGGGGGCACGCGCATCGAGGTGCGCCAGGGCCCGTTCTCGAGCCGCGAGGTCGAGCAGGCGCACCGGGCGTACTGGGAAGCCAACATGGGGCGTCTGGCCCGGGTCGTCTCCGGAGAAGCCGTGCCCTGCTTCGAGGAGTTCTGGGAGGAGTCGAGTGGCTTCGTCGAGCCGCTCGGCCTGGCGACCCATGCGGTGCTCGCCGGCCTGCGGGAGGCCGGGGCGGCGCCCGAGTTGGTCGCCCAGGTGGAGGAGACGCTCTACACGCACCTCGGCCGCCTGCCCGAGGAGACCGCGAGGGTGCTGGGGGCGGTGCTTCGCGCGCGGCTGCACGGGGGGCTTCCGGGTGGAGGCGGATAGGGCTGCCGCGTTGACCGGTCTCGGTGCTGCGCTAGGGTGCCTCCATGCCGAAGCCATCATCGATGCCCTGGATCGACATCCCCATGTTCTCCGAACCGGGGCAGGCCCATGCCTTCGCGAACCGGCAGGCACAGCTCGTCACGCTCCACAATGCCCTCGTCCAGGCCGGTAATGCTCTTCGAGGCGGGAACATGAACGTGAGGCTCCGGCACGTGGTTTCCGGCTACAAGGGCGTGGGGAAATCCTCCCTCATCCTCCAGGCGCTCGGGCTCATTCGGGATGATCCCGAGGCGAGGCACTCCTACGAGAAGATGACTGGCATCACGGGAGCCTTGCTGGAACCCTTCGACAGGCAGCGCTGGATCATTCTCAGGGTTTCGGGCAAGCACGTCTCGAACGTTGATGCGGTCGGAGACGCGCTCCAGAGGGCTGTGGCGGAGGAGGATGAAAGGTCCGAGCAACGAAGGGAACCCCTCCTCCCCCTGCTCGCGGACATCCGGCAACAGGTGGAGGCGACCACGGATCGGGCGCTCTCCCTTTCGATCTTCCATAGACTGTTGCCCCTGCGTGAAAACGAACTCTACAAAAAGGTACGGATCAGTCTGCGGGCCGTGGCGATCGCGCTGGAGTATGTGCAGAAGTGGCAGGGTTCCAAGCAATCCGAGAAGCTCGATCAGACCACCAGCAGTCAAAACTCAGCGGAAATCGAAGGACAGCTCATCTCCCAGCTCAAGATGATCGCGGGCGGAGCCATCACTCCCGACCTGGAGAGTTCCCTCAAGATCGCGGCCAGCATCATTCGCAAGAGTGGGGCTTCCTCGATTCAGTCCACCCAGGTCGAGCGGCAGTGGCGGATCAGCGCGCAGGTCGTTGTGGAGGCCCTCAACATCTTCTTTGAAGCAACCAATCGCGCTCAATTGCCCACCCTGCTCATCCTGGATGATCTCGACGAAGTGACCTCCGCCATCGGCCCTTCCATCGATGAGCGGGCGCGCGCTCTGAGTTGGATACTTGGGCCTTTCACCGAGTTGAAACCCACATGCCTCGTCATCAGCCTGCGTCAGGAGTACATGCACGAGGACATCTCGAGACAATTTCGGCCGATACACATTCCGCCCATGACGAGAGACTCGGCCGCCATCGCTGTCGAGCGGTGGGGGGAAGTCCAGGGTCCACCCTTGACGCCGGAGCAGGTTCAATGGCTCCAAGAGCAGGGCGACCAATTCCTCAAGTCCTTTGACCGGAATGAGCCCGTGGTCGTTCCCTTCCATTTCCTCCAGCTGGTCTCATGGTTCGCCAATGGCGCCGCCGTGGAAGGAGAGAGCGCGGAGCAGGCGCTCTTGCGCTACCTTGGGGAGAAGAATTTTCGGAGCAGTGTTCGCATCTTCGAGCGTCTTGCCTCCGTCATGCCGGACGACGACATCATGCGATGCGCGGCCTCGAGCCCGGTGGAGTCGGCGGCGTACGCCCTATCCGAAAGTGATCGCAAGGAGTTGGAGCAGGCGGGCCTCGTCCGGCCGGCTATGGCGGGAGATCCCCACGACACGCGGATTGTCATCGATCCGCTGTGCGCCTACCTGCGACTGGCCAAGAAGACTCCCTCATGACGGCCCTCCCGACGCTGCGGCTTTCGTACCTCCGGACTTGGCCGGGCCTGACGTCGGTCTCGCGGGGGCTCGGGCAACTCGTTTTGGGGAAGGTGCTCTGGCTGCCCACGGCACTGGGCCGCGAGGAACTGGAGGAACTGATCGATACGCTGGTCCTCCTCCTGGGTCTGCCCGTCGCCATCACCGCGGATCCTTCGCGCTGGCAGGCCTCCGAGGGAAAGGGAGCCATCGTGCTCATTCCCTCCTCGGTCGTGGAGCCTCCCGCGCCCATTCGTGAGTCCGTGGTGCTCTGTACTCGCGAGCGGGTGCCGGGAAACTGGTCCCTGAATCTGCCACGCGAAGTGCTGCTCATCCGGGATGCGGTCACTGAGTGCATTGGACGCCAGCTCAGCGCGTCGGGGCTCGCACGAGTCGCTTCTTGGGTCGCGAGTGTCGCGGATACACCCGCCACCGCCATCCGCTTCGTGGATGGGGTGCAGACACACCTGCTGAAGAACCCCAAGGCAGATGACGCTTCGCTCTACTGTGCGGGACTCGCGGCCGTGCTCGACTGGATGCTCACGGGGGTTGATGCCAGGGTGGTTCAATGGCTTCTGACGCTCGCATTCGGTGGCGCTGGACCCGAGCGTCGCATCAGTACCGACGCCGCGCTTCTCGGCAGGCTGGAGGCACTCCGCCGCGCGTTCGACCAGGGACTCTTGTACCAGGTGCCCCAGAATGAAGAGGACCCCCTGGATTTGCGGCGTCCCTTGGACGCAATCGGGCGTCTGGAGTCCGCTCCAGGACGGCCGACCCAGGCACAGCTCGCGGAGCAACTGGGACCACGCCTGCCCTCCACGGCTCGTCAGATGCTGGAGCGCCTCGTCCAGCCGACGGCTCGCGGGCTCGGTCTTCCAGGGCCGGCAGCGGTGCGGTTGATTGGCCGGGATGAGATCGTCAAGCGGCTGACCGGACTGCTGGAGCCCTCGGATCGGATCCAAACCTGTGTGCTTTACGGGGTGGCGGGTTGTGGAAAGACGGCCGTGGCTGCCAGCGTCGCTCAGATGATGGAGCACAGGCTGGAGTCTGTCTGGATCAACTTTGCAGGGGGACCGCTGGCGGGCTGGCTGCGGGTGGCAGCTGCTCTGGAGCTGGATACCCAAAATTCACTGGCTGAGCGAAAGGACAAGTCAGGCGTACCCCGATGGGTTCGGGAAGCTCAGGCTCGGCTGGCCGAAGGGACGTACCTTCTCGTCGTGGATGATGTGGACGAGGTAGAGGAAGATTTGCTCCAAGAGTGGCTACCCTCGGGACAAGGGCATTGCGCGGTGCTGGTACTCAGCCGGTCTTCCCAAAAGGCTCTCCAGCGGGCCCATGATGCAATTGCAATTCATGTCCCCCTGTTTTCACTGGAAGACGCTCGGCGTTTCGTGGAACTGCGTACGTCTCATTTGGCCACTGAGATCGCACAGGGCGGCGCCGATGCCCTGATTAATCGCGTCGGACGGCATCCTGGCGCACTTATGCTCCTTTCTAATGCGATCGGTCACCGTGGCATTCAGAACACGCTTGATGCACTGTCCTCCTCGTCTCAAGAGGTGGACGTCATCCCGCGAGTTCTCCAAGAAGTGGTCGAAGGACTCGGGCATGACGAGCACACCGTCTTGCGTACTGTCTGGGCTTGCTCGATAGGAGGATCAAGGATCGAGCTGGTAAAAGAGGTCAGCGGAGTGCGGAGTTCGATCCCCATAATTGAGTGGCTTGTTGATCGGGGATTGATCATTCAGAGTGGGCGCGTTGTTCGACTGGAAGCATTGGTGCGACTTTGTCTTGAGCGCCTGCGTTCAGTGGGTTTCGATGCTGTTCTTTTTATTGATCACGCCACGTATGTGTTTGGATTGATGGGCAAAGCTTTTCGCAAGCGTGACTATGTGATGCAAGGCGATCTCCATCAGGATCTGATCCTTGCGTCAGAGCGCATGATGGATCTGGTTGGGCAGGGACGAAAAGATGCTGTCGAATCCTGCATGCGGATAGGCAATGCGTTGCGTGAATTTCCGTTGGGCGGCAGAGAGCGCAGTCTGCGTCAAGCCATTGCTTGCTACCAGTCCGTCCTTGAAATATGTGATCGCAAATCCTTCCCTGGGAACTGGGCCACAGCACAAAACAACATGGGTCTTGCCCTTAGTGAGTTGCCAACAGGCAATCGGGAGACGAACCTGCGTCAGGCCATCTCTGCCTTCCAGTCCGCCCTTGAGGTATGGACGAGAGAGTCCTCGCCCGAGAACTGGGCCATGGCACACAACAACCTGGGACTTGCCCTTCGTCAATTGCCCACAGGCAATCGGGAAGAGAACCTGCGTCAGGCCAT